>JAISTF010000080.1 GCA_031272745.1 Eubacteriales Family XIII. Incertae Sedis bacterium | reverse complement strand
GCAGCGGCATCCCCTCGCGTTTGTCGGGGAAGACCGTCGTGCGCACCGTCCCGCCCAGCGTCGAGCAGATGCCGCCTTCGTAGCCGTCGCCGCCATTCGCAGTCGCGACCCCTACGAAGCAGGTATCGTAGCCGCACACGATGCGGTCCGCGACCGCCTCCGCCGGAATGCTTTCGATCAATTCGTCATATAATTGCCACATACGCCGCCCTTTCTGAACAAATCGTTTTCGATCATGGAATTCGCACGCTTTCCCCGTAGCGCAACTGCTGGCGGGCCTCGCGAAGCGTGCGGTCGATGGCCTCGAGCGCGGCGAGGGCGCTGCGCTCTTCCTCGTCGGTCTCGATCACTTGGCGGATGCCGCCGCCCCGTATCACGACGCGGCGGTCGGCCTCGAGCGCGAGCAGCGGGTCGTGCGTCGAAATCAATACGATCTTTTCCCTGCTCGACAGCAGGGCGAGGGCTTCGCGCCGATCCACGCCGGCGTTTTCGATTTCGTCGATGAGCACGACGGGCGACCGGCTCAGGTACGCGCAGTCCGCGATCATCAATGCGCGCGACTGCCCGCCCGAGAGCTGCGTCACCTTCGTGTCCTGCGCAAACCGCTCCCCCGCGAGCCCGTTCGCCCGCTCAAAGCAGTGCGCACAGGCCGCCTCCACATCCGAATCCGCGCTGTCCGGCATACGGCTGCGCGCGTGCATCTCCAAAAACTCCGCGACGGTCAGATCCATGACGAAATTCATGTTTTGCGAGAGCTGGGCGACGAGCTTGCCGCCGAGCCGAAACCGCTCGTCCTCGTCCACGGGCGCGTCGTCGATCAGCACGCGCCGGCCCGTCGGCGTGTCGCCTTGGGCGAGACATTCGATGTCCGCGAGCAGACGACTCTTGCCCGAGCCCGTCGGTCCGACGACGCTGACGGCGTCGCCCGGCACGAGCCGGAGCTCGGCCTCCTCCGGTGCGCCCGCCTTGTCGCGCCCGCCGAGCACCGTCAGCGACCGCAGGGGTCGCAGCGCGGAGGCGCGCGTCATCGTCTCCAAAAACTCCGCGAGCCGCAGGGGGATCTCCTCCGCAGTCAAGCCGAATTCTTCGAGCCATTCGGGGTCGAGCGCGGCAAGGGCATCCTCGACGGAGCAGCCCTCCGCCGGCCAGGGAAGATTCAGATTGCGAAAAAACTCGCGGGCAAGCCTTTCGTTATTGCCGCCCGAAATCATTCGCCGAACTCCATCTTGCGCATCATGCCCATCTGGTACGCCTCGCCGATGCGCATCTCGCCGGTGCAGTACGCGCAGGCGGCGGCGGGGGTCGTGAACCGCAGGCGCATGTCGGTCAGCGTCTCGACGTCGCGCGCGCCCTCGGCCATCTTTGCGAGCAGGAACGCGCCTTGGCCCGTGATGCCGTTGATCGAAAAAATTTTCGCGTTGCCGTTGACCTGCCGGACGCTGTGGCGGAAGACCTCGCGCTCGGCCTGCGAGACGATATCGCCCTTCGTGACGGCGACGGCGTCCGCGAGGCGCAGCATCGGGCCGACCTTGCGCGGCGTGTGGATGCCCGACAGGTGGTCGACCACGCAGACGGCGAGGATGCCGGCGATGTGCGGCGAGCAGCGGTTGCACAGCCCCGCGCTCTCCGTCACGAGGATGTCGAGCCCGAGGCGGCGGCCCCATTGGACGGCGGCCTCGACGTTGTTCACGAAAAAATGGTCCGGGCAGAACTTGCCGGAGAAGCCGGTCCGCACGGGGATGCCCGCGTCCTCGTAGCGCTCCTGGTCGAACGACGCGAGGCAGTCAAATTTCACGACGCCAAGACGAGCCCGCGCCGCCTGCGCGAGGTGCAGGATGACGGAGGTTTTCCCGGAAGATGGCGGACCCGCGATGGTGATGAGTTTCATGCCTTCATTTTACCATACCCGCCCGCGCCGCGCCCTATGGTATACTGGAATCACACGATAACACGATAACACGATAACACCTGAGAACCTTCCTGCTGTTGTGATATACTATTTCATTATGCTTGCATTGGATCAAATCAAATCGGAGATGGGGAATATCGAGGCGGACCTCGCGGAACTTTCGGGCGCGCTGGGGCTGGATGCGTTGTCGGCGCGGCTCGCGGAGATCGACGCGGCATCCGAGCAGCAGGGCTTCTGGGACGACCACGAAGCGGCGTCGAAGTTATTGAAAGAAAAAAAGTCCGTGGAGACGCGGGTGCGCGGGTTCGAGCGGCTGCGCGCGGAGTTTGAGGATCTCGGGGCGCTCCTCGAGATGGCCGAGGAGGAAGGCGACGGGAGCTTGGACGAGGAGGCGGGCGAGGCGTACGACGCGCTCGCGGCCGACCTCGCGCAGATGAAAATCGATGTGCTTTTGGATGGAGAGCACGACGCGGCGAACGCGATCGTGACGGTCCACGCGGGTGCGGGCGGGGTCGACGCGCAGGACTGGGCGGAGATGCTCGTGCGGATGTACACGCGCTGGGCCGAGTCGAAGAAGTACAAGGTGAAGGTGCTCGACACGAGGGCCGGCGAGGAGGCGGGCATCAGCAGCGCGACGTTTACCGTCGAAGGCGACAACGCGTATGGTTATTTGAAGACGGAGAAGGGGGTGCACCGGCTGGTGCGGATGAGCCCGTTCAACGCGCAGGGCAAGCGGCAGACGAGCTTCGCGTCCGTGGACGTGATGCCGGAAATCGACGAGGAGATCAACATCGAGATCAACCCCGAGGACATCCGCGTCGACACGTTCCGGTCGAGCGGCGCGGGCGGGCAGCACGTCAACAAGACGGATTCGGCGATCCGCATCACGCACCTGCCGACAAACATCGTCGTGACGTGCCAGAACGAGCGGTCGCAGCACCAGAACAAAGAGGTGGCGATGCGCGTGCTGAAGTCGCGGCTGCTCGAGCTTGCGGAGCAGGAGCAGAAGGACAACCTCGCGGAGCTCGCGGGGGATTACAGCCAGATCGCGTGGGGGCACCAGATCCGTTCGTATTTCGTGCATCCGGAGCAGCGCGTGAAGGATATGCGCACGGGCGCGGAGACGGGGAACGTGCAGGCGGTTTTCGACGGGGACATTGATTTGTTCATCAGCGAGAAACTGAAGCAGAGGGATGATGTCAACAAAACAAATTGACACCGTGCTGGTGGACTACGACGGGACGCTCATGGACACGTACGGCATGGTGGAGCGGTCTTGGCTGTACACGGTCGAGAAGGTGACGGGCCGCGCGCCCGACCCCGAGGAGTTCCGGCCTTTCTACGGCGAGCCGATCGCCGAGACGATGCCCAGGTTCATCCCTGCGGATTTTCCGGTGGAGGAGGCCGTGCGCATCTACCGCGAATACCAGCGCGGGTCGTATCTCGATTGGATCCGGCCGTTCCCGGGCGCGGGCGAGACGCTGGCGCTGCTGAAGGCGCGGGGGTACAAGCTCGGGCTGCCGACGTCGCGGCTGCGGTACACGACGGTAGCGGGGCTTGACCATTTCGGGCTCACCGGATATTTCGACGCGATTCTGACGGCCGAGGACTGCGAGAAGTTCAAGCCGGACCCCGAGCCTTTGTTTTTGATTCTGGAACGGCTCGGCAGCGCACCGGAGCGGGCGGTCATGGTCGGCGACTCGGCCTTCGACCTCGGCGCGGCGCGGGCGGCGGGCGTGACGGCGATCCTCGTCGACTGGTCGGCGGCATTGCCCGCGGGGTCGGCGCGGCGGGCGGCGGCGCCTGCGGCGGACTACGTCCTGAAGGCGTGGCCGGACCTGCCGGATATGCTATACTGATCACGGAGGTAAGTGGCTATGGATTTCAAAAAGGAACCGAACTGGATTTACGCACAGGACGAGGCGGGGGACGTGATCGCGGAGGTGACGTTTCCGAAGTACAAGGACGGCGTCGTCGCGATCAACCACACCTACGTCGACGACTCGCTGCGCGGCCAGGGCATCGCGGGGCAGCTCATGGAAGAGACCTACGCCATGCTGAAGGACGATGGGCGCAAGGCGATCCTCATCTGCCCGTACGCGGTCAAATGGTATCGCGAGCACCCGGAGAAAAACGATATTGTAGAAGGGATGTAGCGCTGTAGGGGCGGCATTCTGCCGCCCGCCATCTAGGGATGTAGCGCCGAGAGGAGGGACGCGATGGTTTATGTGCATCTGGCGGACGGCTTCGAGGAAATCGAAGCCCTGACGACGGTCGACCTGCTGCGGCGGGCCGGCATCGAGACGGAGACGGTGTCCGTGACGGGGCGGCTGCCCGCGACCGGCGCGCACGGCGTCGAGGTCGTGGCGGACATCCGCTTCGGCGACGCCGTATATGACCAGTGCGAGATGATCGTGCTGCCGGGCGGACTGCCGGGCGCGACGCACCTCTACGAACACGAGGGCCTGCGCGAAAAGCTCTTCGCCTTCGCGAACCAAGGCAAATGGCTCGCCGCCATCTGCGCGGCGCCGGCTTTCGTGCTCGGCGAGAACGGCCTGCTGGACGGTCGCCGCGCGACCTGCTATCCCGGCTGCGAGGGCAAGATGGGCGGCGCGGAGGTCATCCAGGACCCGACCGTGCCGGTCGTCGTGGACGAAGGCGACGGCGCGGGCGGCCCGAAGGCCAAGCTCATCACGTCCCGCGGCCCCGCGACGGCGGCCGCCTTCGCGCTCGCGATCATCGAAGCCCTGAAAGGCGCGGAAACAAAAGAGCAGATCGCGCGCGACCTGCTCCTGGAATAACTCCTTCGGGAATCAATAATTCTCCGCCGCGATCTCGAAGAACGCCTGCGGGTGCTTGCACGCCGGGCACTCGGCGACCGCCTTCGTCCCCGTGTACGTGAAGCCGCAGTTGCTGCAATGCCACAGCACCGGCTGCTCGCGCTCGAAGACCTTGCCCGTGTCGACGTTGTCCTTGAGCTTCAGATAACGCTCCTCGTGCGACTTCTCGACCTTGCCGACGTTTTCGAACTGGAGCGCGAGCTCGTCAAACCCCTCTTCCTTCGCTTCCTTCGCCATGCGCGCGTACATATCCGTCCACTCGTAATGCTCGCCCGCCGCCGCGTCCGCGAGGTTTTCGCTCGTCGTACCGATGCCGTGGAACGCCTTGAACCACAGCTCCGCGTGCTCCTTCTCGTTCCCCGCCGTCTCGGTGAAGATGTTCGAAATCTGCCGGAACCCGTCCTTCTGCGCCTGCGACGCGTAGAACGTGTACTGGTTGCGCGCCTGCGACTCGCCCGAAAACGCTTCCATCAAATTGGCCTCTGTCTTCGTGCCCTTCAGTTTTGGATCGATTGCCATGTCACTTACCTCCGTTTTTTGAATAACACTGCTTT
>JAISTF010000070.1 GCA_031272745.1 Eubacteriales Family XIII. Incertae Sedis bacterium | reverse complement strand
ATCGCGGACGCGCTCGGCGAGAGCTTCGCGGAAGATCCCGTGCGCGTCGAGGAACTCATCCGCGGCATCGTGACGGACTTCAACGAGGGCGTCGCCAACTACAAGCGCATCCGCCACGTCCGGATCCGCAACGAAGAATTTGTGAAGACGCCGACGAAGAAACTCGTCCGCAGCCGGAATATTTGACGGCCAAAAAGAGGAAGGCAGCCGTAGAGCAAAACGCCGCGGCTGCCGAGAGGAAATAGGATTTCTGTATTAGATTAGCTATCCTGTGCGTAGCATATCATGAAAAAATTGAAGTTATTGTTCTTTGAAGAACTAAACGGAAAATATTTTTTCTTGCCTTTTTCACTGTATTTTGGTACTCTTTCGGTGTTATGAATAAAGATGTACTGATAGAAAGCGGATTGCTCGACGGCATTTCCGGAAAAAACATCACGATCGTCCTCACTGCGGCGAACCCGACACGGCGCGCCTATGAACGCGGCGACGTCGTTCGGGAAGAAGGCTGCGTGCTCGACAGCTTCGGCGTGCTCGAGGAAGGCTCGCTGCTGTTCCAGCGCTACCACATGGACGGCCATACGCAGATCGCGCACGTAGCCACGGCGCCGGCCATCGTCGGCACCGAAGTCGTGGCCTCGCGGACGCGCATCACGCCGACGCATATCGTCGCCGGCGATTCGGGATCCATCCTCTGGTTCTCACGCAAGCACCTGCTTGAGAACCGGCAGATCCCTGCGGAAGTCGCCCTGCGGATTCAGCGCAACCTGCTTCGCATCCTTGCCGACGACTACATCCGGTTCATGAACAAGGCGGACATCCTCTCGCTGCGCACCGTGCGCGAACGCGCGCTGTATTATTTTGAAATTCTGCGCGACCGGCACGGCGATGAAATCAACCTCGGCATGACGCAGGCGGAATTTGCAAACTATCTATGCGTCGACCGCACTTCGCTGACCCACGAACTGAGCCTGCTGCGGCAGGAAGGCATTTTGGACCATTACGGCAAACAGTACAAACTGCTCACGCCGAAGAAGCCGATCTGATTTTTACCGCGCCGCGTCCGTCCATGCGGCGGCGACGGCGGCGCCGACGGCATCCGCGATGCACGGAAAGAACGCGGGCGGCAGCACATAGTCCGCCGTCAGCTCCGCGTCCGGCACGAGGCCCGCGAGCGCAAACGCGGCCGCGACCTTCATCGCTTCCGTGATGTCCTTCGCGCGCGCGTCGAGCGCCCCGCGGAAGATGCCCGGAAAGGCGAGCACGTTGTTGATCTGATTCGGATGGTCCGAGCGGCCCGTGCCGACGACCTTCGCGCCGGCCGCCTTCGCGAGGTCCGGTTGGATCTCGGGCTCGGGGTTTGACATCGCGAAGATGACGGCGTCGCCGCTCATCGACCGCACCATCTCCTCCGTCTCGACGATCTCGTCCACGTCCTGCGTGTCCAAGCAGACCGGAAACGCGTCCACGCCGCCGAACGCCTTGAACAGCACGGCCTTGCCTTCCATCACGGGCAGCGACGCGAGCCCACCGATGTTGCCGAGCCCGAGCACCGCCGACCCGTCGCTGACGACAGCGATCGTGTTGCCCTTGATCGTATAGCGATACGCGAGCGCGGGGTCCTTCTCGATTTCGAGGCAGGGCTGCGCGACGCCCGGCGTGTACGCCGTCGACAGATCGTCGCGGTTCTCCACCGGCACCTTGCTGCGCACCTCGATCTTCCCGCGGTGCGCCTCGTGCAGCTTCAAAGATTCCTGATAATAATCCATGCCCCCATCATCCTTTCCACGAGGACTTCAGCCCCACGATTTGGTTGAAGACGCGCGCGCCGCCCGGCTCGGCCGACGACAGCTTCGCGTCCGCCACATAGTACCCGTGCCGGAAAAACTGAAACCGCTCGCCCGGCAGCGCCTCGGCCGCGGCGGGCTCCGCCATGCAGGTCCTGACCGAGAGCGAGTCCGGATTCAGCGTCTGCGACCCGCCCTCTTCGTCGTTCATCAAATAGCCGTACTCCCGCACCGTGACCGGCACGGCCGTCGCCGCGTCGACCCAGTGGATCGTGCCCTTCACCTTGCGCCCTTCGAAGCCGGACCCGCTCTTCGTCAGCGGGTCGTACGTGCAATGCACCTCGGCCACGCGCCCGTTCGCGTCCTTCACCACGTCCGTGCACGTCAAAAAATACGCGCCCTTGAACCGCACCTCGTTCCCCGGGAACAGCCGGAAATATTTCGGCGGCGGCGACTCCAAGAAATCCTCGCCGTCGATCCAAAGCTCCCGCGAAAACGGCACAAGGCGCTCGCCGCGCTCCGGACAGTCCCTGTTATTCTCCATCGGAACGAGTTCCGACGCGCCCTCGGGGTAGTTTGTGACGACGACTTTCACGGGGTCGAAGATGACGTTGCGCGAGTCGCACCGCGCCTTCAGGTCCTCGCGTACGAAATGCTCGAGCATCGCGATGTCGACCGTGCTGTTCGCCTTCGCGACGCCGATCTCCTCGCAAAACGCGCGCACCGCCTCGGGCGTGTAACCGCGCCGGCGGATGCCCGCGATCGTCGGCATGCGCGGGTCGTCCCAACCCTCGACCGCGCCGTCGTCGACGAGCTGCTTCAGATAACGCTTGCTCATCAGCGTCCGCGTGAGCCCGAGCCGCGCAAACTCGATCTGGCGCGGCGGCCTCGGCCAGTCCAGCGCCTCGAGCACCCAGTCGTACAGCGGCCGGTGGTCCTCAAATTCGAGCGTGCACAGCGAATGCGTCACGTCCTCGATCGCGTCTTCGAGCGGGTGCGCGTAGTCGTACATCGGATAGACGCACCACGCCTCGCCCGTGCGGTGGTGCGCCGCGTGCGCGATGCGGTAGATCACGGGGTCGCGCAGGTTGATGTTCGGCGAGGCCATGTCGATCTTCGCGCGCAGCACCTTCTCCCCGTCCGCATATTTCCCGTCCCGCATTTCCCGGAATAATGCAAGGTTTTCGTCCTTGCCGCGCTCGCGCCAGGGCGAGGCCGTGCCGGGCTGCGTCAGGGTGCCGCGCGTGGCCGAGATCTCTTCGGCGCTCTGGTCGTCGACGTAGGCGAGGCCCTTCTCGATGAGCCGCTCCGCGCATTCGTACATCTTTTCAAAATAGTCCGAGGCGTAGTAGAGGCCGTCCCACTCGAAGCCGAGCCAGCGGACGTCGTCTTCGATGGCGTCGACATACTCGACGTCCTCCTTGACGGGGTTTGTGTCGTCGTAGCGCAGATGGCAGCGCCCGCCGTATTTGCGCGCCGCGCCGAAGTCGATGCAGATGGCCTTCGCGTGGCCGATGTGCAGGTAGCCGTTGGGCTCGGGCGGGAAGCGCGTGCAGATCGGGCGGGCGAAGCGTTCCGTCGCGATGTCTTCTTCGATGAAGTCTTCTATGAAATTTGAGGGCATATCACAATCCTCGCATGTGTTTTTCGTGCAGGTGGGTGCCGTCGCAGAAGGGCTGGTTGCGCGTCTCGCCGCAGCGACAGAGCGCGCGGCGGTTGCGCGTCTCGTACTCCGTACCGTCCGCGCTCTCGATGGTAATGCCGCCCTTCACGTAGACGGGCCCGCGCGTGTCGTAGTACACGTCTTCGAGCAGGGCAATCTCGCGCGGCAGGTCCGGCTCGATCTCCACGCCGCATTTGCGCACCGTGATGCGCCCGCCGGGGCAGTTGTTCGCCTCGTAGATCGCGCGCTCCTCGTTTTCGGGATGGTCACAGGACGATTTGAGCGTCAGCCGCCAGGCGTTTTCGAAGCGGTCGCAAAACCGTGCGCGTACGCACAACTCCGGCCGGTCGAGCAGGTCGATCGTCTCGCCCTCGTAGACCCGTGCGCTGTCGCAGTAGCATGCGCGGCTCGCGGTCTCGACGGCCTCGAAGCCGACCTTCTCGTGCGTACCGTCGCAATACGGCCGGTCCTGCGTGTGACCGCAGCGGCAGAGGCAGTAAGTGCCGACGACCTCGTACTCCTGCCCGTTTTCGTAGCGCTCGCCGTTGCCGTCTTCGTCGGGGACGATTTTTTCGACGCGCAACGGCACGTCGCCGGTCACGACGTACGGGCCGTTCTTCAAAATGCGGATACGTTCCTTACCGTTGTCCATAGATGGTGATTCCTCCTTTGCTATGGACAACAGTATATCACGTCTTGCGGGCGGCAGGCCTGCCCTGCGCGAAGTCGCAGGGATGCCGCCCCTACGAGCGGGCGGGGCAAGCCCCGCCCCTACGTGGGTGGGGTGAGTGCCGCTTCTACCGCTCGACGATGAGCGCCGTGCCCATGCCGCCGCCGATGCAGAGCGTCGCGAGGCCGCGCTTCACGTCGCGCTTCTGCATCTCGTACAGCAGCGTGATGAGGATGCGCGCGCCCGAGGCGCCGATCGGGTGGCCGAGCGCGATCGCGCCGCCGTTCACGTTCAGTTTTTCGTTCGGGATGCCGAGCTCCTTGCCGACGACGAACGCCTGCGACGAAAACGCCTCATTTGCCTCGAAGAGGTCGATGTCGTCCACCGTCAGGCCCGCCTTCGCGAGCGCTTTCTGCGACGCAGGGATCGGGCCGATGCCCATGATGGCCGGATCAACGCCCGCCGACGCGTAGGATACGATCTTCGCGAGCGGCGTGAGGCCGTTCTTCTCCGCGTACTCCTTCGAGGTCACGACGAGGGCCGCGCCCGCGTCGTTGAGGCCCGAGGCGTTGCCTGCCGTGATGACGCCGTCCGGCTTGAAGGCCGGCCGCAGCTTCGCGAGCTTCTCGGCCGTCGTGCCCGGCGTGTAGTGCTCGTCGCGCGCGAAGACGACGGGGTCGCCCTTCTTCTGCGGGATCGTGACGGGCACGATTTCGTCGTCGAGCCGTCCGGACTCGATCGCCGCCTGCGCCTTGCTCTGCGACCATGCCGAGAACTCGTCGAGCTGCTCGCGCGTCAGGCCCCATTTCTCCGCGACGTTCTCCGCCGTGATGCCCATATGAATCTGAAGGCCCGCGTCGGTCAGCCCGTCGTTGACCATCATGTCGATCATCTGCACGTTGTTCATGCGCGCGCCCCAGCGCGCCGCCGGCAGCGCGTACGCCGTCGCGCTCATGTTTTCGCAGCCGCCCGCGACGACCACGTCCGCGTCGCCGGCCTTGATGACCTGCGCCGCGAGCCCGACCGAACGCAGCCCGCTCCCGCAGACCTTGTTGAGCGTCAGCGCCGGCGTCTCGATCGGAAGATTCGCCTTGAGGCCAACCTGCCGCGCGATGTTCTGCCCGAGCGCACCCTGCAGCACGCAACCGTACAGCAACTCTTCGACCTGGTCCGCCGCGACGTTCGCGCGCTTCAGCGCTTCCGTGACGGCGATGGCGCCGAGCTCCGCAGCCGGAACGCTCTTCAGCGATCCGCCGAATTTACCGATGGGGGTCCTTGCTGCGCTTACAATAACAGCCTCAGTCATGATTTTCTCCTCCTAATACCCTGTCCATGTGAAAATTTACATTGTATACTACGCCGATTTCCTACCAATTTCAAGGCCAAAATCCGGTTTGGGACACTGTTTTTGTGTTTCGGGGCTATTTTTGTGAAATTTCACCGTGAGGCGTCACAACAAAAAAATACCATTATTCCCACCTTATCCAAGCACCTTGCGCAGGAACTGGCCCGTGTAGGATTTTTTCACCTTCGCCACCTGCTCCGGTGTCCCCGTCGCGACCACCGTGCCGCCGCGGTCGCCGCCGTCCGGCCCGAGGTCGATGATGTGGTCCGCGCGTTTGATGACGTCGAGGTTGTGCTCGATCACGACCACCGTGTTGCCCGCGTCCACGAGGCGGTCGAGTACCTCGCAGAGTTTCTTCACGTCGTCGAAATGCAGGCCCGTCGTCGGCTCGTC
>JAISTF010000068.1 GCA_031272745.1 Eubacteriales Family XIII. Incertae Sedis bacterium | reverse complement strand
CCGACGGCGCCCGCGCCGCGCAGCAAAAAGGAAATGCACAGAAACCCCGCGAGCAGCGTGGCCGCGCTGATCCGCAAGATCGCCGCCACGGAGAGGCGGTGCGACAGCCGCCCCGCGAAAAACCCGCCCAGGCAGTAGAAGGTGATGGACAGCGTGAACGTCAGGGACATCTGCGTCGACGTCCAGCCCGGGAAGGCCGCCGAGAGCGGCGCGCGGAAAATCGACCATGCGTAAATCAGCCCCGCGACGATCAGCACGATCGTCGCGACCGCCAGCCGCATCCATGCCCCGCGCGAACGCGCCAAAGGGGTGCCGGCCTCCGCGCCCCGCCCTACCGCCGCACCACGGGGATCTGCAGGTAGGACGGCATCCGCGCCCCCATATGGACCTGGTTCAGGGCGCCCTTGGAGTAGTCGTCGCGCGGGTCGTAGATCTCCCCGACGCCGGGCGGCTGGATCTCGAGCAGCAGCCGCCAGCCCTTGCGGATGCGCATGGTCGCGGGGAAGATTTCCACCTCGCACTCGACCGCCTCGCCGGGCACAAGCGGCGCCCGGTCCGCCTCCCTGTGCGTATGGAACGGCCGGTACTCCGTGCGGCGCACCTCGTCCTGCTTGCGGTGCGACACGCGCAGGCAGCCCTTCGCCATCGGCGCGGCGGGGTTTAGGTCCAGCACGACCGGCACGACTTCCCCGTCCTCGTCGAGCACGCGCAGGAAGACGACGAGCGCCATCTCGGGGGCCGTCGAGGACACAAACAGGCGCAGCTTGGCATAGCCCGCGTAGTCCGTGTCCTCCGCGAACGGCTCCGTGACGAAGCGCAGGCCGAAGTCCGGGCCCGGCGGCGTATGCTCGGGCAGCGGCCCGGCCGCATAGCTCCGCGCCGCGTCCTCCCCCGGCGCGCCCAGCAGCAGCCCATCGCCACCGCCGCCCGCCGGAGCCGCCAGGTACAGCTTCCGGTACTCCGTCCCGGGTAGCGGCCATTCGTCCGCGTGGATCCAGTCGTACCCGCCGCCGCCGGTGCGCACCATGGCGCTGACGCGCGGGTAGTTTTGGATGCCGTTGTCGTCGCCCTTCAGCCAATGGTCGAAAAAGGCGCGGTGCCGCTCGATGACGTCCTTCCGGTACATCCAATAATGCACCCCGACCTCCGAGACGATGTCCATCTTCTTGTCTTGCTTCGGTGTCGCGGTGTACAAAAATGCCTCCCCGGCGCCTCGCGTGTGAATCGAGGCCTGCTCGAGCGGCAGCGCCGTCCAAAACGGCACCTTGACGCGCGATGGGTCGATCTTCATCGCGTTTTCGGCCTGATCGTGGTACGCGTCCGGCTCGTCGAAAGGATGCGCCTCCGTGTACTCCACGAGGTCGTGCCCCTGCCATTCCCCGTCCGCGATGCGCACCGTGAACCCGAATTTGTTGGACAGGCCGCCCGGGTGGCAGATGTCGCGGTACGCGTCGAGGTCGCACGCGGGGATGACCATCGCCTTCAGAGAAGGCGGCTCGAGCGAGGCGACGTTCATCGCGTTCATCGCGTAGTACGACCCGCCGTAGAGCCCGACGTTCCCGTTGGACCAGGGCTGCGCGGCCGCCCATTCGATGGCGTCGTAGTAGCCCTCCGCCTCCGGACGCCCGAACTGCGCGGCCATGCCCGGCGAGGCGCCCAGCCCCTCGCTGTCGCAGACGATGACGACGTAGCCGTACGGCACGAAGTCCATCGTGTTCGCGCGCTCGAAAAATTCGCTGGTGTGCGTCAGCATCGGGTTGTCCTTGCTGCCGAAGGGCGGGAAGCCCGGCGCGCCAGGCGGCACGGGGTCGCCGCCCGCGAGCTGGATGTGGAAATTGATGTAGTCCGTCTCCCGGTGGACGCCCTCGAAATAGTCGTCCTCCATCCGCTCGTGGAGGTCGTACTCCTCCGACGTACCGTTTTTCCCAAACCAAAACGCCTTCCCGTAGCCCGCGTAGCTCATCACGACGGGGTAGCGCCCCTCGCGCACCGGGCGGAATACGTCCGCGTACACAAAGCCGCCGCCGCGCAGCGGAACCTTCACGTTTTCGTCCTTCACGATCCCATGGATGCGCCGCCGCAGCGCGTTGCGCGCGTTGGCCGCCGGGCAGAGCCGTCCGCCGACCTCCTCCATCAGCGCGCGTACGCTCTCGTTTTCAAACAGGGCTTCCGACGCGTCGAGCCAGATGCCGCGGCGATGCCTCGCGACGGCCCGCCGCACGTCGTCCGTGATCGCGATCCGGCCGTTCCCCGCGCCCGCGGGGTCCAGGCTCAGCAGCAGCCGGCTGATGTTCGTGACCCGGCGGTTTTTCAAACCGCGCAGGCTCCCGCCCGCCTCAAACGAGAGGTCCGCGGGCGTCAGCTCCTCGGCGGCCGGCGCGGAGCCCAGCGCCAGCCCGCCGACGGAAAAGGTGACGGTCTCCCCGTCCTCGTAGCGGAACGCGCCCTCTTCATCCGTCAGCCCCTTGGACGATTTTGTCTCATACTCCAGCCCGCAGACCGGCACGATGGCGAAAATCCCTTTTTTCATGTTGCCTCTCCTGTTCTCCTGTTCCCCTATTCTTCGGCCACTTTCCCGATGCAGTCCGTTTTGATCGCGCAGGCCGTCGCGAACGCGATCACGGCCAGCACGGCGAAAATCAGGAACACGTTGCGGAAGCCGATCGTCTCGTTGCCGAGCCCGGCCATGCCGAGCATGACCGGGATGATCAGCAGGGACGACATGCGGATGCCCACGACGAACGGGACGACAAGCTTGTTTGCCGCCACGAAGTCGAAGCGCCCGAAGACCTGGATGATCATCGACGGCATGAGGTTTGCCATGCCGCCGTGCATGCACGACAGGAAGACGACGGACACGACGGAGATCGGCAGGCTCGCGAGCCCGGAACCGACCGCCGAGAGGATCATCATGATCGTCCACAGCAGCGCAAACGTGCGCACCGCGGGCTTCGTGCCGACCTTCTGGTCGATCAGGCCCCACACGTAGGACATGGGGATGCCGACGATCGACGCGATGGTGAGCCAGCCGATCGACTGGGTCTGGTCGAGCCCGACCGCCATGAGCCGCGGCACCATCTGCTGCAGCAGCCCGATCAGCCCGATGAACAGGAAGCTGAAGATGACGACGATCTGCCAGAACTGCTTCGTGCGGAACAGGCGGCCGACCGTGAACGGCGAGCGGTAGCTGTCGAGTTCTTCCAGGTTTTTCGCGATCTGCGCGTCCGAGATCGGCTCGTTGTCCGGGAACGCGCCCGCCTCCTCGGGGTAGTTTTTGAACCAGAAGGCCGTGAGCAGCGCGAGGACGATGCAGACGGCGAACATCAGGTAGTACGGCGCGCTGATGCCCGTGCCAAGGATCATGCGCTGGAAGACGAAGACCATCACGGCGCCGGAGAGCGGCATGCCCGCCGTCGAGATGCCGAGCGCGATGCCCTTCTTCTTCGGAAACCAGTTGTTCATGATCTGCTGCGTCGAGATCAAGTTGACCGCGTTGGAGATCGCCGAGAGCAGGATGAGCATCGCCGCGCACAGCGCGAAGCTCGTCGCCAGCCCGTTGACAAGCCAGATCACCGCGTAGACGAAAAACAGGATGACCGTCGGCCATTTCACCTTGAACTTCGCGACGATCAGGCCGAAGACGAGCGAGACCGGCACGCCGAGGAAGCCGCCGATCGCGAACATCATGAGCAGCGCGTTGCCGCTGTCCATGCCGAGGTGCATCGCGAGAAACTCGGCCGTCACGTTCAGCGTGTCGCCCGCCGTGCTAGAGAACAAATAGATGAACAAGACAAAGATGACAATGGCCCATCCTTTTCTTCCGAAGTCGTTCATCCGCGTTTTCATTTGCTGACCTTCCATGACAAAATCCCTCCTCACTCCTTGATTCCCTTCCCCGCCATACCTGCAAACGTCCCGCAAGTATGGTATCCTTACGGTATCAGTTTATGCCGTTCAAAACAGAAAACAAGAACGCACTTTGAAGTAAGTAAGACACCAAATGGTTACCGGCATCGCAAGGCCCGGGAGAAGAGAAGAGGAGGTCCCCCGCCATGAAAAACGAGCACGACCCCGGCATCCGGCCCTACGACTATTTCTACGGCGTACTCGGCGGCAAATGGAAGCCGTACATCCTGCGCGGGCTGTTTTTCAAGGAGAAAATCCGCTTCAACGAGACCAGGCGCATCCTCGGCGTGTCCGAGAAGATGCTCCTGCAGCAGCTGCGCGAGCTGGAGCGCGACGGCATCATCACGCGGGAGGTCTTCCCCGAGGTGCCGCCGCGCGTCGAATACTCCCTCACGCCCGCCGGCGAGGAGCTCAGGCCCATCTTCGACCTGATCTACCGCTGGAGCCTCGCCCGGCTGCGCGAGCGGGACATCGAGGTCGCGCCCCTGTCCTTCAGATACCACGAAGAGAGCTGAGCGTGCTGCGCAGGCAGCCAGCCCGCAGGGGCCGCGGGGGCGTCAATACGCCTTCGCCGCCTCCTCCCCGCGCAGCACGCGCAGGGCGCCGAGTGCGAGCGCTTCCATCTCGTTTTCCCCTGGCAGCACGTAGACCGGCGCGAGGAACCCCGCCCGCTCCTTGACCAGCCCCGTGAACCGCTCCGACTGCGCGATGCCGCCCGTCAGCACGACGGCGTCGATGCGGCCGCATGCGACGGGCGCGAGCTTCGCGAGGTTTTTCGCGACCGACAGCGCCATCGCCTCGTAGACGAGCGCCGCCTCCGCGTCGCCCCCGTCCACGCGGCGGCCGACCTCCCGCAGGTCCGCCGTGCCGAGCAGCGAGATGAGCCCGCCCGCGCGCTGGAACCTGCGCAGGACCTCCGCGCGCGTCATGCCTTCGGAGAAGCACAGGTCGATGAGCTGGAAATTCGGCAGGCCGCCCGCGCGCTCCGGCGCAAACGGCCCCTCGTCGTCGCTGATCATGTCGACGATGCGCCCGTTCTGGTGGATGCTCAGGGAGATGCCCCCGCCGAGGTGCGCCACGAGGATCGTCTTCTCCGCATAGTCCCAGCCTTGCTCGCGGCAGAGCCTGAGCGCGGAGGCGCGCATGTTGAGGTTGTGCCCCTGCCCGCGCCGCGCCATGCCCTTCATGCCGACGACGCGGCAGACGGGCAGCATCTCGTCGACCGTCACCGCGTCGTAAATGTAGGCGGGGATGCCCGCCTCCCGCCCGATGCGGTAGGCGATCTCCATGCCGGTGTTCGACGCGTGGTTGTCGATCGGGTCGGTGCGCATCTTTTCGAGCATCGCCTCGCCGATTTCGTAGGCGCCGCTCTCCACCGTCGCGAAGGGGCCGCCGCGCGAGACGACCGCGTCGAGGTCCTTCGCGTCGTAGCCCTGCGCGCGCATCGTCTCCTCGACGAGCCGGAACCGCATGTCCACCTGGTCCAGGATGGTCGGAAACGGCTTCAAATCCTCCAAGGAATGCTCGATCGACGCGTCCCACAGCCGCGACTCGTCGTCGTACATCGCGACTTTCGTAGAGGTCGAGCCGGGATTGATGACCAAGATTCGCTTGCCCATCGTTATTGCACCAGGCCCATCCCCGTGCGCAGCGCCTCTACGTTGAGATCCGCCAGCTTCGCGGGGACGTTTTCGCGGACGATGGCCTCCCAGTCGATGTCCGTGAGCGCCATCGACTTGACCGTCGCGCCGAGCAGGATGACGTTCATCACCTTCGGGTTGCCGAGGGCGAGCGCCGCCGCCGTCGCGTCGAGCACCGTGACGGGCACGCCCGCCTTTTCGATTTCCTCGATGACGTCCTGCGGGTACGATGCCTCGCCCGTGAGGATCGGCGTCGAGTCGATCTGCGCGTCGTTGACGACGACGCTGCCCGAAGGCTTCAGGTATTCGAGCCAGCGCAGGGCCTCCATCTTCTCGAACGAGACGAGGATGTCCGCGTCGCCGAGCTCGATGACGGGCGACTGCACCTCCGCGCCGTAACGCACCTGCGACGACACCGAGCCGCCACGCTGCGCCATGCCGTGGATCTCGCTCATCTTCACGTCGTAGCCCTTTTCCATGAGGCCGATCGTGAGCAGCTTGCTCGCAAGGATCGTGCCCTGCCCGCCGACGCCGACCAACAGTATGCTCTTCGTATCCGCCATGTCACCGCACCTCCTTCGCGATCGCCTGCTTCGGGCAGACCTGGACGCAGACCTCGCAACCCACGCAGGACGCGGGGTCGATCTGCGCCTTCTTCGCCTCCGCGTCAAACGAGATCGCGGGGCAGCCCGTCTTCGTGCACAGCTTGCAGCCGATGCACGTCTCCGGATCGACCTTGCACTTGGATTGGAAGACGCCCTGGAACTCCTCCTTGTCCTCCGCCGAGAGCTTTTTGAGCACGCAGGGCCAGCGCGTGATGATGACGGACGGCGCGTCCAGCGCGAGCGCGTCGTCCAGCGCCTTGTCCACGGCCGCGAGGTCGTTGGGGTCGATCTTGAAGATGTGGTCGATGCCGCAGGCGCGCACGAGCGCCTCGATGTCGAGCTCCTTCGCGGGCCTGCCCTGCAGCGTGAAGCCCGTCCCGGGGTTTTGCTGGTGCCCCGTCATGCCCGTGATGCGGTTGTCGAGGATGACGCTGACCGTGCGGCTGCCGTTGTACGCCGTGCCGATCAGCGAGTTCACGCCCGTGTGGAAAAATGTCGAGTCGCCGAGGAAGGCGACGACGCGTTTGTCCGGCGCCTCCTTGCGGTCGATGACCTGCTGCATCCCGTGCCCCATCGAGAAGCTCGCGCCCATGCACAGGCTGACGTCCATCGAATTGTACGGCGGCGCGAACGACAGCGCGTAGCAGCCGATGTCGCCGCTCATGATGACGTCCTTGCGCTTGCCGAGCCGGTAGAAGAAGCCCCTGTGCGGGCAGCCCGCGCAGAGCGCCGGGGGGCGCGGCACGGCCTTTGTTTCGTCGTAGGCGAGCGTCGGCTTGGTCTCGCCGTAGATGGCCTTCCGGAGCACGTCGGCCGTCCTCTCGCCCGTGTACGGGAAGAAGCCGTAGCCCCTTACTTTGTCCGAGAATCCGAGCGCGCGGACCTTGTCCTCGATGTAGGGATCGTTTTCTTCAATAACGTAGAGCGTGTCGAACTGTTTCGCGAAATCTGTGATTTTTTTCTCCGGCAGGGGGTTCGTGAATCCGAGTTTCAAGTAGCAGGCCGTGTCGCCGAAGACCTCCTTCGCGTAGCGATAGGAAATGCCCGAGGCGATCACGCCGATCCGGGCGCCGGCCTGATCGTGCATTTCCACTGCGTTGAGGGGGGTGGTTTCGGAGTAGTCCTTGAGCTTGTTCATCCGCTCCTCGACGCGGTGGCGCATCTGGGTCACGATGGCGGGGACGGGGATGTATTTGTTCACGTTTTTCACGTAGTC
>JAISTF010000057.1 GCA_031272745.1 Eubacteriales Family XIII. Incertae Sedis bacterium | reverse complement strand
TGTTCCGCGAATTCATCATGCCGCACACGAAAAAAATCTGGGACCATCTGCACGAAAAAGGGCTCTTCGTGGAGCTCCACTCGTGCGGGCTGACGCAGCAGTACATCGAGGAATTCCTCGAGATGGGGCTCGACGCGTGGACGCCGCAGACAAACAACGACCTCGACATGCTGACGGAGAAATACGCAGACAGGATCGCGCTCACTGCGCCGATCGAGGGGATCGAAGACGCGAAGACGGAAGCGGACGCCCGCGCTCTCGTGCGCGCCTTCGTGGACAAATACGCCCCGCGCGGCCGCATCGTCGCCGCGCCCGTGCGCCTCGGGGACGCGGCGCTCGACGACGCCGTGTACGACGAGCTGTACCATTATTCCCTTGCGTACTACGAAAAGGCCTGACAACGAAAAAAGCGTCCGCGGAAGCGGGCGCTTTTTGTTTCAAACTTCAACGGCGGATTATTTTTTCTTGTTGACCGCGTCCTTGAACGCCTTGCCGGCCTTGAAGACGGGCGCCTTCGACGCCGGGATCTTGATGGTCTCGCCGGGCTTGCGGGGGTTGCGGCCTTCGCGGGCCTTGCGCGCGCGCGTCTCAAACGTGCCGAAGCCGATGAGCTGGACTTTGTCGCCCTTCACGAGCGTCTTCTCAATGGTCGCGATGACCGTCGTGACGGCGGCTTCCGCGTCCTTCTTCGTCAGACCTGTTTTTGCTGCAACTTCTGCAATCAATTCCTGCTTATTCACGAGTTACCCTCCTTGTACTGAACCGTGGCCGAAGCCATAAAGCTGTAAATTCAATTCATTTTCCCATTGAAAGCGCGTCATGTCAAGCGTTTTCGAGGCTGAAAATGTGTATTTTTGAAGAAATTTTGCGGTTTTTTGTGGAATAACGGCCATTATTGGAGCTTGACGTTCCTTGCGGGGCGGATTTTGCGGTAGAGCGCATAGAGTTGCTCGCCCTTCGGCAGCTGCCTCAGTTCCCGCGCCTCGAGGGTTTTGGTCGCAAAGAGCAGGATGACGTAGCAGACGGCGGCGGCGAGGATGGCGCAGACCGTGACGATGAAGCGCGGCAATTCCGTGAAATGCGTGAGCGGATAGTACACGCCCGCGCAGACCGCGCCCATGATGAGCGCCGCCGTGACCGGTCGCACGAACGTCAGAGAGAAGTCGAAATGCGCGCCCGTGTAGGTCTTGACCGCGCGGTAATTGAGCACGGTCGCGACGACGTACGCGACGACGGTGCCGATCGCGGCGCCCTTGATGTTGAAGACGGGGATGCCCGTGAGCAGCCATGTGACGCCGAGCTTGCACACCGCGCCGATCGCGATGTTGACGAGCGGAATCCCCTGCTTGCCGACGCCCTGCAGTACGCTCGTGAGCGCGTCGATCGAACTGAGGAAGATCACGCCGATGCCGAAGATGAACAGCGCGGGCGCCGCGCCCGCCGCGTCCTCGGGTTTCGTCGGGTAGAGCAGGAGCATGATGGGCTCGGACAGCACCATGAACCCGACCGCGCAGGGCAGGCCGATGATCAGCGAAAACCGAAGCCCGAGCGTCACGTTATAGTGCAGGAACGCGTCGTCCTTCTCCTTCCATGCGCGGACGATGGTCGGCACCATGCTGATCGCGATCGCCTGCGTCAGCACCTTCGGCAGGTTCATGAGGGACTCCGCGAAGCCTGTCAGCTGGCCGTACATGCTGCGCGCCTCGATGGCCGTGAAGCCCGCGTCGGCGAGGCGCCGCGGCACGACAAGCATGTCGATGTTCCACATAAGCGGCATCACGATCGCGCCGAGCGTGATCGGCAGCGCGATGAGCGCGAGCTGGTTGAGGATCTGGCTCGTGGCGATGCGGTGACGCGGGTCGCGCTCCTGGCGCGCCTCCTCGCGGCGCTTGCGGAAGGGCTCGGAGCTTCGGAATTTTGAATAGACGACGGCCATGCACGCGACGCCCGCGGCGGCGCCCGCCGTCGCGCCGAACGTGCCGCCCGCCGCCGCGTATTCCAGCCCCATCTTCGCGAGGAAGAATGCGAGCGCGAGCCCGCAGACGACGCGGAAGAGCTGCTCGATGACCTGCGAAAGCGCCGTCGGTTTCATGTTTTGCATCCCCTGGAAATACCCGCGGAACGCCGCCATGACGGGCACGAAGATCAGCGCGGGCGCGATCGCCTTCATCGCGACCGACGCCCCCTTCAGGCTCTCGTTCACGCCCGTGATGGCCTCGGCACCGAAGAAGAGCACCGCGAAGAACGCGATGCCGAGGATCAGCATGACGGCCATCGACACCTTGAAGACGCGGTTGGCGCCGCCGTGGTCGTCCTCGGCGATGTGCTCGGCGACGAGCCGCGAAATCGCGATCGGGATGCCCGTCGTCGCGATGACGACGAGCAGGGTATAGACGGGGTAGACCGCGTTGTAATAGCCCATGCCCTCGCCGCCGATGAGGTTGCCGAGCGGGATGCGGAAGCACGCGCCGATGATCTTGATGATGACGCCGGCCCCCGCGAGGATGCCCGCGCCGTGGATGAAAGATTTGCGTTGCTGCGCGGTCATCGCCTACGCGTCCCCGTCCGCGGCCAATTCCCCGAGAATGCGCTCCTTCGCGCGCCCCACCTCGAAGACGGCCTTCTCCAAATCCACGGTCGGGAACGCGCCCTTTTCGTATACCACGACCCCGTCGGCCACCGTCATCACAATGTCCCGTGACGACGCGGCGTACACGAGCGCCGCCGCCGGATCGTACATCGGACTGAGCGACGGCGACGAAAGGTCGAGCGCGATCAAATCCGCGCGCATCCCTTCTTTGACGGCGCCGCAATCCGCGCGGCCCTGCGCGAGCGCCCCGCCCCGCGTCGCCGCGTAGAGCGCCTGCTGCGGCGTCACGCGCGTCGGGTCGGAAAACCGCACTTTCTGCACGAGCGCGTACGCCTTGATCTCCTCGAAGAAATTCATGCTGTTGTTGCTCGCGGCCCCGTCCGTCCCAAGCGCGATGTTCACGCCTTTTTCATACAGCAGTTGCGCGTCCATGACGCCGCTCGCGAGCTTCATATTGCTGACGGGGCAGCTGACGGCCGTCACGCCCTTTTTCGCAAGGATCTCCGCGTCGCTCTCTTCGATCCAGACGCAATGCGCCGCGAGCCCGCCGTTTTCAAAGAGTCCCGCGTCCGCGAAGACCTGCACGGGCGTCCTGCCGTCGTGCCGCAGCTTGCACTGCTCGTGTTCGTCCTGCGTCTCGGAGATGTGGACGTGGAGCGGCGCGCCGGTTTCGCGCACGAGCCCCGCGACCGCCTCGATGAGACTGTTCGTCGCCGTGTACTCCGCGTGTAGCGCGAGCTCGGCGCGGACGCGCCCGCCATGCGTGTCATGGTGATCCGCAATCAGCTTTTTCGCTTCCTGAAACGGCGTGAATCCGTCCGTGTCGAGCAGCTCGTCAAAGAACGACATGCCGCGGGAAATGTTGATCTTCGCGCCCGATTCGGCCGCCGCCCGCACGATGTCGTCGCAGAAGAAATACTGGTCGGAATGCGACACGACGCCGTGCGCGAAGCCCTCGGCCATCTGGAGCAGCGCCGCGTAGTAGCAATCCTCGCCCGTCAGCTTGTCCTCGAACGGGAAGACGCGCTCGCCGAGCCACTCCTGGAGTTTCATGTTCTCGCCGTATCCGCGCAGCAGCGTCATCGGCGTATGCGTGTGCGCGTTGTAGAAGGCCGGCATGAGCAGGAGTCCGCTCCCGTCAACGGAGGTAGGGGCGGCATCCTGCCGCCCGCCGACCCCCGCGATCCTTCCATCCTCCACGAGCACGTCCCGCCCGTAATCGATCCCGAACGCCTCATTCAATACCGCGATGTTCCGAAAAAGCAATCCCATACCGCCCTACCTCTCTTCGGCGCCAAACGCTGCCATACGCGCCAACAGCGCCGCCATGTCCTCGTCCGTGCCGACCGAAATCCGCAAGCGGTCGTCGATGCGCGGCTTGTCGAAATACCGCACGAGGATCGCCCCCTCGCGCAGAAACGCAAACAGGCGCTGCGCCCGCTCCCTGCTCCCGCAACCGACGAAGAGGAAATTTGCCTGCGAATCCGGCACGTCGTACCCGAGCCCGCGCAGCGCCGCCGCTGTCTCGTCGCGCGTTTTCGCGACGCGTCCCGCCGTCTCGCGGTAGTACGCCTCGTCCTCGAGCGCCGCGACGCCGCAGGCAATCTCGAGGTGCCCGACCGGATAGGAATTGTAGGAATCCTTCGCGGCGAGGAGCGCGCGGATCACCGCCGCGCTGCCGACCGCGTAGCCGACGCGCAGCCCCGCGAGCGACCGCCCCTTGGAAAACGACCGCGTCACGAGCAGGTTCGGATATTCGCGCGTCAGCGGGATTGCCGAAAAAGCGGCAAAATCCGCATAGGCCTCGTCGACGACCACGACACAAGACGAATGGTTATTCAGGATCTCGCGCACGAAGCCCTCGTCCTCGCCGATGCCCGTCGGCGCGTTCGGGTTGCACACCACGACGCCACCCGCGGGCACCGCATCGGGCGGCAAAATGCCGCCCCTACCATCGCCATCTGCCGCATTCGCATCGCACACGCTTGTAGGGGCGGCATCCTGCCGCCCGCCAAACGCGGCATCCGCGCGAAACCCCGCATCCAGCGCCACCGTCTCATACGGAATCCCGAAAAACGCGCACCAGACCGGATAAAACGAATACGTCACGTCCGCGAACCGCACGGGCCCTTGGATGCGCGACGGGTCAAAGCACGCCCGAAACGCCAGCGCCAGCGCCTCGTCGGAACCGTTCCCGACGAAGACGTTTTCCGAGCCGACGCCGTGGTAGGCGGCCAGCGCCTCGCGCAACGCGCCCCCGTCCGCCGGCGGGTACAGCCGCAGCCGCGCCGCGTTCGCGCCGCCCTCCGCGAACGCCGCGAGCGCCCGCGCCACGCCCGGCGCCGGCGGGTACGGATTCTCGTTCGTGTTGAGCTTGATGAGCCCCGCCGTCTTCGGCTGCTCGCCGCTCACATACGGCTTCCCCCGGTACAAATTCTCTTCCCAATGCTTCTGCGTCATTGAGAAATTGTACCACAAAACGCGCCCTGACAGTCAGCGGCGCCCCCGGGATGCCCTTTTCGCCATCTTTATATAGGAACTTTTGGTTATTTAAAGGAAAAACGTTATTCGGAAAACCTGGAGGGCTACACAGGCCGCATCCTCCTCGTCGGCGTCACGTACGACAAGGACACGCGCGCCCACGAATGCGTCATCGAGACGGCGTAGCCGCTGCTATTGCAA
>JAISTF010000005.1 GCA_031272745.1 Eubacteriales Family XIII. Incertae Sedis bacterium | reverse complement strand
GGCGGCGGCGCAGGCGCAAACACCGCGCCGGGGACGGGCGACGACTTCGATCCCCTTACATGGGCGCTGGTCGTGTTGAGCTCCGCGCTGGCGGCGCTCATCCTCATCCGGAGGAGGCTGACGTAGGGGCCTCCCGCGTTCGCTTGATGCAAAAATACAGGCAGGCTCGCGATGCAAGCCTGCCTTTTTGCGGACATCGTGTATAATGGTTCACAGACAGAAACGGAAAGGGGCGCAAGCAAATGAAAATCCTGTACTTTGAGGCGCCGGACGGAATCAGCGGGGACATGACGCTCGGGGCGCTGATCGACCTCGGGGCGGACGTGGCGCAAATCCGCGCGGCGCTGGACACGTTTGTGCCGGAGCCGTACAGCTTGGTGCCACGGGCGTTCCAGCGGAACGGCATCACGGGGCAAAACCTCGAGGTGCTCGTCGCGCCGGCCTCGCACGAGCACAGAAGGCACGCGGACATCGCGGCGCTCATCGAAGGCAGCGGGCTCACGGCGCGCGCGAAAAAATACGCGCGGGACATCTTCTCCGTCATCGCGGAGGCCGAGGCGCGGGTCCACGGCACGACGCCGGACGCGGTCGCCTTCCACGAGGTGGGCGCGATGGATTCGATCATCGACATCGTCGGCACGGCCGTCGCGGTCGACCTGCTCGGCGCGGAGCGGTTTTTCTGCGGGGCGCTGCACGACGGCTCGGGGACGATCCTCTGCCAGCACGGCGAGATCCCCGTGCCCGTGCCGGCCGTCCTCGAAATGGCGCAGGGCGCGGGCCTGCCGATCGTCATCGACGCGGACGTCGAAACGGAGATGATTACGCCGACGGGTTTTGGTATAATAAAAGGTCTGGGCGCGCAGTTTGAACCGCACCTCGGCATCGTGGCCGAGCGGGTCGGCTACGGGTTCGGCAAACGCGACACGGGCCGCCTCGGCGCGGTGCGCGTGACACTCGGCACTTTGTACACGGAGGAGCAACGACAGACTTGAAAGAACTTGCAAAAACATACGACCCGAAGGACTTCGAACAGCGCATCTACGAGAGCTGGGAAAAGGACGGCGACTTCCATCAGGAGGCGGGCACGGACAAGCCCCCCTTCACGATTGTCATGCCGCCGCCCAACATCACGGGCCAGCTGCATATGGGGCACGCCCTCGACCAGACGCTGCAGGACGTGCTGACGCGCTGGCGCCGGATGCAGGGCTACGCCGCCCTGTGGCTGCCGGGCACCGACCACGCCAGCATTGCGACGGAGGTGCGGGTCGCGGAAGAGTTATTTGAAAAAGAAGGGAAGACAAAGGAAGACCTCGGGCGCGACGCGTTTCTCGAACGCGTGTGGCAGTGGAAGGAAGTCTACGGCGGGCGCATCACAGAGCAGGCGCGGCGCCTCGGCGACTCCTGCGACTGGGAGCGCGAGCGCTTCACGATGGACGCGGGGCTGAACAAGGCCGTCGTCGAATTTTTTGTGCGACTCTACGAGAAGGGGCTCATCTATCGCGGCAACCGCATGATTTCGTGGTGCCCGCAGTGCGGGACGTCGCTGTCGGACGCGGAGGTCGAGCACGAGGACGCCGAGGGGCTGTACTGGTATTTCCGCTACCCGTTGGCACCCGGCCAGGAGGGCGTGGGTTCGAATAATCAAAACGGCATCGTCGTGGCGACGTCGCGGCCGGAGACGATGTTCGCGGATGTCGCGGTGGCTGTGCATCCCGACGACGACAGGTATCGGGATTTGGTCGGGAAGAAGGTCGTGCTGCCGATCGTGGGGCGCGAGATTCCCGTCGTGGCGGACCCGTATCCGGACCCGGAGAAGGGGACGGGCGCGGTGAAGATCACGCCGGCGCACGATCCGAACGACTTCGAGGTCGGCGAGCGGCACGGGCTCGCGAAGCCGGTGTGCATCGGCTTCGACGCGAAGATGACGGCGGAGGCCGGGCAGTACGAGGGCATGGACCGGTATGCGTGCCGCGACGCGTGGGTGGCCGCGCTGACGGACGGCGGGTTTTTGGTGAAGACGGAGAAGGTCGTCATCCCGACGGGGACGTGTTACCGCTGCGACTGCGTGGTCGAGCCGATGCTGTCGGACCAGTGGTTCGTGAAGATGAAGCCGCTCGCGGAGCCGGCGATACGCGCGTTGCAGACGGGCGATTTGAAATTCGTGCCGGAGCGGTTCGGCAAGACGTATCTGCACTGGATGGAGGAGATCCGCGACTGGTGCATCAGCCGGCAACTCTGGTGGGGGCACCGCATACCGGCGTGGTACTGCGACTCGTGCGGCAAGGTGATCGTCGCGCGCGAGGCGCCGACCGTCTGCACGAAATGCGGGGCGGGCGAGGCGTCGCTCAGGCAGGACGAGGACGTGCTCGACACCTGGTTTTCGTCGGGGCTGTGGCCGTTTTCCACGCTCGGCTGGCCGGAGGATACGGCGGATCTGCGGACGTTTTTCCCGACGAGCGTGCTTGTGACGGGGTACGACATCATCTTTTTCTGGGTCGCGCGCATGGTGGTTTCGGGGCTCGAGTGCATGGGGGCGTCGCCGTTTTCGCATGTGTTCATCCACGGGCTCGTGCGCGGGGCGGACGGGCAGAAGATGAGCAAGAGCCTCGGCAACGGGGTGGACCCGCTCGAGATCGTAGACAAGTACGGCGCGGACGCGCTCCGGTTCATGCTGCTGCACGGCAGCGCGGCCGGCGGGGATATGCGCTGGTCGGAGGAGAGCGTGGTGTCCGCGCGGAATTTCGCGAACAAGCTGTGGAACGCGGCAAGGTTCGTGGTGATGAATTTGGATTCCACGCGTGGCGCTCTACCGCTGACCCGAGGGTCCGGCGAGCCGGCGGACGAGGACCGGTGGATCCTCGGGCTGACGGCGCGGGTGGCCGGCGAGGTGACGGACGCGCTCGAGAAATTCGAGCTGTCGGTGGCGATCGAGAAGGTGTACGATTTGATCCGCGACGAGTATTGCGATTGGTACATCGAGATGGCGAAGGCGCGGCTGTACGGCGAGGACGAGGCGGCGAAGGCCACGGTGCGGGCGGTGCTCGTGGACGTGCTGTCGGATCTGCTCAGGCTCTTGCATCCGTTCATGCCGTTCATCACCGAGGAGATCTGGGGGGTGCTCGGGAAGGACGGGAAGCTGATTTGCGATGCGTGGCCGGGCGGGCTGGATTCTCGGGTCAAGCCCGAGAATGACAATTTCAGTGTGGACGCGGCGGAGGCGGAGGCGCGGATCGAGGCGTTGAAGGATGTGGTGCGCGCGGTGCGGAACATTCGCGCGGAGGCGGGCACGGCGCCCGGGAAGAAGGTGCCGCTGGTGTTGCGGGTGGACGCGGCGGCGGGAATGCTTTCGGAGGCGCTTTTGGGGCATGTGAAGTCGCTGGCGGGAGTGTCGGAGGTGACGGTCATCACGGACGACGCGGACGTGCCGAAGGATGCGGCGTCGGCGATCCTGAAAGGGATGGTGGCGTATGTGCCGTTGGCCGATCTCGTCGATCTGGCGGCGGAGCGGGAGAAGTTATTGAAGGAGAAGGAGCGGCTGGAGAAGTTTTCGGCGCAGCTGGCGGCGAAGCTCGCGAACGAGGGCTTCACGGCGAAGGCGCCGCCGGCGGTCGTCGAGGCCGAGCGCGCGAAGCTCGCGAACGCGGAGGATGCGCTCGCGAAGACAAACGAGCGGCTTGAGGCGTTACAAGGATAGTAAAAGGAGCATTATGCCGATCATAGGAATCGATCTGGGAACCACGAACAGCTTAGCGGCCGTCTTTCGGGACGGGGCGCCGGTCATCATCCCGAATTCGTTCGGGGAGCATCTGACGCCCTCGGTCGTCAGCGTCGCACGGACGGCGGACGGCGGCGAGGAAATCCTCACGGGCAAGATCGCGGCGGAGCGGCGCTTCACGGCGCCGAACGAGACCGCGTCCGTGTTCAAGCGCAATATGGGCGCGAAGAAGGAATACAAGCTCGGCGGCAAGACCTTCCTGCCCGAGGAGCTGTCGTCGCTCATCATCAAGAAGCTCAAAGAGGACGCGGAAGTCTTCCTCGGCGAGCCCGTCACGGAGGCGGTCATCTCCTGCCCCGCGTATTTCAGCGAGGCGCAGCGGCGCGCGACGAAGGCGGCGGGCGAGCTCGCGGGCCTTACGGTCGACCGCATCGTCAGCGAGCCGACGGCGGCGGCCGTCGCGTACGGCATGCACGAAAAGGCCGGCGTGTCGAAATACCTGATCTTCGATCTCGGCGGCGGCACGTTCGACGTGTCGATTCTCGAGTACACGGACAGCATCATGGAGGTGCGCGCGGTTGCGGGCGACAATTACCTCGGCGGCGAGGACTTCACGCAGGCGCTCATCGACCTCTTCCTGCTCCGGCGCGGCGTCAAGGCGGAGACCTTGACGGACAAGGAGCGCGCCGCGCTCTACCTCGCGGCGGAGGCCGCGAAGCGCGCCTTCTCCAAGGAGCGGGTCGTGACCATCGCGTGCGCGATCGGCGGCGTTTCGCAGTCTGAGCAGATTTCCGCGGACGATTTCGAGACGACCTGCCAGCCGCTCATGGCCCGCCTCAAGGCGCCCGTCATCCGCGCGCTGTCCGACGCCTCGGTCCGCTCCGGCGACATTTCGGCCGTCGTGCTCGTCGGCGGCGCGACGAAGATGCCGATCATCCGCAGCTTTGTCGGCAAACTCTTCGGCCTGCTGCCGTTTTCGACCATCGACCCCGACGAGGCCGTTGCGCTCGGCGCCGCGGTCCAGGCCGCGATGAAGGAGCGCAACGAGTCCATCAAGGAACTGCTCCTCACGGACGTCTGCTCCTACACGCTCGGCATCGAAGTGGCGCACATCCGCGCGAACGGCCTGCTCCAGGCGGGCATCTACCAGCCGATCATCGAGCGCAACACGGTCATCCCGACCTCGCGCGTCGAGACGTTCTACACGGTGCACGACAACCAGAAAATCGTCGAGGTCGGCGTCTACCAGGGCGAGAGCCGCACGACAAAGGACAACGTTTTCCTCGGCAGCCTCGAGATCCCCGTGCCCCCCGCGCCCGCCGGCAAGGAGAGCGTCGACGTGCGCTTCACCTACGACGTCAACGGCATCCTCGAGGTCGAAATCACGGCCGCCGCGACGGGCGAGACGCGCCGCGCCGTCATCGAAAAGAGCCCCGGCGCGATGACGCCCGAGGAAATCGAAAAGAGCCTGAAGTCCCTCGCGCACCTGAAGATCCACCCGCGCGACCGCGACGAATACCGCTACCTCATCGAAAAGGGCGAGCGCCTCTACCAGGAATCCATCGGCGAGGAGCGCGAGCACATCGGCCGCGTGATGACGGATTTCGACGAAGTGCTCGACCGCCAAAACCGTGAAGAGATCGACGCGTTCGCCGAGGAGCTGCGCGAGTTTTTCCGCACGCTGGAGACGGACGCTTGACGCCCGCCGACATAGATTTTATAACAAAAACGCTCGGCGTAGCCCCAAACGCGGGGGAGGAACAGATTCGCGCCGCGTACCTTGCATTACTGCCCGATCATCATCCCGAGGATGACCCCGAAGGCTTTCGACGGTTGCGCGAGGCGTATGAGAAGGCGCTCGCGTATGCGCGGCGGCCCGAGGAAGAGGAGGAGACGCGCGACCCGCTCCAAAGGCTGCTGGACGACGTACGCCGCAGGATCGATGTCGAAGCGTGGCGGGAGGCGTTTGCGCGCGAGGACATGGACGGGCTCGGGGCGCTCGCGCAGGTGGGCGATCGCCTGCTCGATCTGCTGATGGACGACTACTACATCCCGCAACGCGTGTGGAAGTATTTCGACGAGACGTTCGAGTGGACGGCGCAGGAGAAGCGGCTGAAGGAGAAGTATCCCGAGAGTTTCGTCGATTATGTGTACAGCGGCATCCGGTTCGAGAAGGTCGTGCGCGACGAATTCTTCGATTTCACGGAAGAGGGCGCGGATTTCCAGGCGTTCCTCGATCGCTACTACGAAATCGACGGTCTGATCACGGGCGGCGAGGCGGAGAAGGCGCGCGAAGTGATCGCGCAGTGCGAGGGCAAGGTCTACGAGCATCCGGACTTCCGTCTGCTCGTGATGCGGGCGCTGCATACGGCCGAGGAGTACGCGCAGGCGGAGGCGCTCGCACGGGAGCTGATCGCGCTTTACCCCGACGACGCGCGCGTGAAGTACGCGCTCGGGCACGCGCTCGTGATGTCGGAAAAACCGGCCGAGGCGCTGCCGTATTTCCGGGCCGTGCTCGCGGAGACGCCGGACCATTACAACGCGCGGGTCGGCGTCGTGCGCGCGCTGTTCGACCTCGAGGAATACGAGGAGGCGAAGGCGGCCGCGGTCGAGATGCTGCTCGAATACTATTTCGACAGCTACGTGTCCGCGCTCTTCCACGCGGCGAGCGAAAAACTCATCCCCGTCTACGAGGAGAAACTCGAGGCCGCGCCCGACGACCAGGACGTGCGGTACAAGCTCGCGAGCTGCCTGTTCAACGAGATGCGGTACGTGGAGGCGGTCGCGCTCATCGAGGGCGTCACGCCGGCGCCGGAGTTCGCCGCGAAGCACGCGGAGCTCATGTTTGACGGAATCCTCATGGCGCGCGGCGGGACCGACCCCGAGGATATGGAAGCCGCGCTCGAGATCGAGCCGCCGAAGCCCGGCGACCCCGACTACGACCGCATGCTCGCCTACCTGCACGAATGGGAGGCGCACGAGACAAACCGCATGCGGCTGCGCTACGCGCCGGAGAAATACCGCTCCCTCGGGCTCGAGGACGAGGCGCTCGAACGGGCGGAAGTCTACCTCGCGGAATTTCCCGGCGACCCGGAACTCCTGCAGGGCATCGCGCAGATTCGCAAGGCGCGCGGCGAAAACGAGCTCGCGATGAAGGCGGCGCGCGCGGGGCTCGAGGCGGACGCCACCCACCCCGGCCTGCTGGCCGTGCTCGCGCATCTGTACGACGACGAAGGCAGCATCGCCGAAGCTGCGGAATCGGCGGAGGCCGCGCTGCGCTCCTACCCCTACATCGTTGACATGTACGAGATGCTCACGCGCATCTACCGCCGCGCCGGCGACCACGCGCGCGTGCTCGAAATCGCGGAACAGGCCGAGGAGTACGGCGTGGAATCCGACGACATCGCGCTCGCGAAAGCCGACGCGCTCGTCGTGCTGAACCGCGACCCCGACGAGGTGAAGGCCGCCGTCAGACAGCTTGAGGAAATCCGCGAGCGGGAGCCGGACAACGTGTTCGCCCTCGAAACCCTCGGCGATTATTATTCCAATAACAATCGCGCGAAAGAGGCTTTTGACTGCTTTGACCGGCTGATTGCGCTGGCGGAGCATCCCTACTATTATCTGTCGCGTGGGTGGCTGTACGCGAATTTCGGCGAGGCGTTCGGGACGTTTTCGCCGGCGCGCGCGCGCGCGGACTACGCGAAGGCGGTCGAGATCGACGCGGGCTACGCGCCCGCGCATTACCAGCTCGGCTTCATGGCGTTCCACGACGGGGCGCTCGAAGAGGCGGCGGAGCATTTCACGCGGACGCTCGAAGTCGCGCCGGATTTCCGCGGCGCGCATTTCTACCTGACCGTGACCATGACGCAGCTCGGACGGCCCGAGGAGGCCGCGAAGGTCGCGGGGGAGGGGCTCGCGATTTTCTCGGAGTACCGCGACCGCGCGCTGGAAGACGGCGAGGCGGAGGACGCGAAGACGTACCGCAGCATCGTGCAGTCGCTCGAGAGCGAGCGGTTCAACGCGTGGTTCCGCAACCACCGCTACGCGGAGGCGATCGCGGCCGCCGAGGAAAGCGGGCTGCTCGACCCGCATTTGGACGACGCGGATTGGCACCACAGCGAGGAGGCGCGCAGCGAAGCGGTGCGGCGGCTCGGCGACATCGGGCTCTGCTATTACGAAACGTACGACGACGAGACGGCGGACCGGCTGCTGCATATGGCACTGTCGGAACTCCCGTACGACGCGGAGCTCAACCGCGCGGCCGGCGAGTTTTATCTGTACGGGCCGCAGGACGCGGACATTGCCCTGTTCTACTACGAGCGGGCGGCCACGGTCTGGAATTCCTTCCGCGCGCACGTCGAGCTGGCGAAAGCGTACGTGGCCGCAGGCCGTTTGCGCGACGCGCAGAAGCGCTTCAAGATGGCGCTGAAGCGGGGGCGGCGGGAGGAGACGGCGCCGGACGCGCCGCCCGGCTCGCCCTGCAACGATTATTTGACGGGCGAATGCCTCATCGGGCTCGGCAAGGAGAAGAAAGCGGTGCCGTATTTGCTGCGCGCGATTTCCGGCGCGACGGACTACGTCGACTGCATCCGGCGCAGCTGTTTCGAGGCGGCGTTTGCGCTCGCGCTGCTGGGCCTTCAGGCAACGGCGTTTGACGAGGCTCGGAAGTATTACGAGCTCGTATTGGAGAAGGCGCCGGACCGGCGCTACCGCGAAGCGGCGCGGCTGTTTGAAGTGGAGCCGGAGGGCGCGGAGAAAGGATAGGACAAAAAGGGACGTTCCTTTTTTTTGTCCGCGTTTCTGCGAGATTCACCCCGCGTTTCTGCGAAATTTGATCCGCGTTTGGCTGATCAGAAGAGCGTGTCGTCGAGCAGGAAGTCCACAATACCGATGTTCAGCACGCCGTCGTCGGCATACCAGCGCTTTCGGATATCGTGCCGTACGACGATTTTTGGGAAGGAATCGCCGGTCAGGGATAGGGGCTTCGTCTCCGCGATACGTTTGGCGTCATCTCCCATCGCAAACGCCGACTGGATATACACCTTTCTGCTGCCCTTTGCGGCGATAAAATCAATTTCTCTCGCCACGCGCTTCGACTTTCCTGTCTTGTCTATTTCGCCCGCGTATACGATGCCAATGTCGACACCGCAGCGGCGGATTTTCAGTTCGTTGTAAACAATATTCTCCATGATGTGCGTCAGTTCCTGTTGCCGAAAACCGATCCGCGCGTTGCGCAGGCCGATGTCTTCGCAATAGTATTTGTTTGGATACTCGAAATAGGTTTTGCCCTTCACATCATACCGTCTGCATTCGCTGAACAGAAACGCGTCATCCAAATGCTCCATGTAGGATTTGACTGTGTTCAGCGCAACCCGATCATCCCCCCTGCGCTTCTGGATGGAATTGATCGAGTTTGCCACCTTCGTCGGGTTGGTGAGCGAGCCGACCGATGAGCAAAGCAGATCGATCATGTCCGATAACACATCCTGTCGGGTGATGTGTTTCCGCTCCACGATGTCTTTTATATAGACTTCGGAGAAAAGCGATTCGAGATAGGCCATTCGGGCTTCGTCGTCCGGTCTGGAGAGCACGAGCGGCATTCCGCCATAGAACGCATAATTGTCAAACGCATCGCCCTTGTCGCCCCCCACCGCCGTATAGTATTCGGCAAAGGAAAGCGGATGGACGCGTATCTCATCGCTTCGCCCGCGGAATTCCGTCAGTATGTCGCCGGAGAGCATCCTGGAGTTGCTGCCGGTGACGTATACGTCCAGGTTGGGGATGCTTTTCAGGTCGTTGAGCGCGTCGTAGAAAGTGATCGCCTTGCCTGACGGGTGCTGCGGGTTTGGAACCTCGTCGGACATCTGTATCTCATCCACAAAAAGATAGTATCTCTCCCGCTTTTTTTCGACCCGGCTTCTGACATGGGCGGCAAGCTCCAGCGGATTCCGAAAGCGAATATCCCGTGCGAGGTCAAGCTCTATCGAAATCATGTGGTCATCGGCAACGCCGCTCTCGGACAGTTGCTTTCTGTATAAATGCCGCAGCAGATAAGACTTGCCGCATCTGCGGATGCCCGTAATCACCTTGACCTGGCCGTCCCAGGCGTAGTCCGTCAGCTGTTTTAAATAACGGTCTCTTTTGATTACCCTTTTTTGGCCCATTGAAAACTTTCCAATATTTTTTCGCTACATTTCAATGAGTAGTATACAGCCAACAGGAATGGCCGTCAAGAGGCCAGATGGCTGGACAATGCACAATTTTATGTATTGACCGTAATGTCGACGAGTCTGTACAATCCACATTATAATCGCGCTGATTTTGGACGAAAACGCAGAGGGAGACTATGGGAGCTGAAGCATACACAACGACAGAATTCTCCGAGGCGCTGGCATCCAAGGCTCCCGCACCCGGCGGCGGCGGCGCATCGGCCTACGTGGGCGCGCTCTCGGCGGCGCTTGCACGCCGGATCTCCTCGAAATCCGCTTCTTCCATGAGTCACTTGATCAGCAGGTGGAAATGATTGTCCATCGTTTGACGAGGCTCGGAAGTATTACGAGCTCGTATTGGAGAAGGCACCGGACCGGCGCTACCGCGAAGCGGCACGGCTGTTTGAAGTGGAGCCGGAGGGCGCGGAGAAAGGATAGGACATCACCTTCACCATCAGTTCCTGCCGGCTGGAGACGCCCAGCTTTGCGTGGATGTGCGCGATGTGCTTATAGACCGTGGCGCGGCTTACAAAGAGGTTTTGCGCAATGCTCTCCGGCACAAAGCCCTTGCAGATCAGATCGACGATTTCGGACTCGCGGGCGGTCAGCTCCGGATGCGGAGAATTGTGGCCGATGAAACATTCCTCTTCGGCGGCAGCGTAGAAATTGCGGTGGAGATTCGCCAGATGAGCAATCACGATGCTGAGGATGTCCTGCTCGCGCTCCGAAAATCCCGTGCTGCTCGTGCGATCCATCATGATGGTTCTCTTGCAGATGCTGCCGGCATCAAACAATCCGAATCCGAAACTGTACCGGATGCCCTGCGGCCGGATATAGTCCGTGACAAATTCGTCTTCCTCGCAGTCTGTCCAGTTATAAAACCCGTTTTTCGCCGAAGGGAAATAGGAGAAGCGGTGTTTGTCCGAGTTTGACCTTTTCATCGAATATTTTCCGTCGAGAATCTTGGAATAGTATTC
>JAISTF010000210.1 GCA_031272745.1 Eubacteriales Family XIII. Incertae Sedis bacterium | reverse complement strand
GATGATCCCCGGCGGATAGGCCCCCGAGGTGTCGGATTCGATCGAGCTGAAACCGAGGCCGGTTCGTGTCAGGGTCTCCTGCGCGGTCTCGATGTCCATGCCGATCAGCGACGGCACGGACACCTCGCCGCTCTGTCCGGGATCCGGCACGACGGGATCCGGAGTTGGATTTTGATCGACCCTGTCATCGTCGCCCGGATCCGGCGCGACGACGGTGGACGGGTCGGGCCCCTTGCTGACCACGATGTCCACGAGCGAGTAGGCTTCCATCAAAGACCCCGCGGCGGGCGTCTGCCCGATGACCTCGCCCGACGGCGCGTCGTCATACTGCGTCGTCGTCGTGCCGAGCACGAGGTCGGCCTTGACGAGCGCCTTCGTCGCCTGCGTGATCGTCATGCCGATGAGGTCCGGCACTTCCTTCTTTCCGAAATCACTGTTGACCGGAACCGCAGGGTCGGGCGGGAACTGCGCCGTGTCCAAATTGTGCAGGTTGCAGTAATACTCCGGCGCGAGGCCCGCGCCTTCCGTGCTCTGCGCGTTCAGCGTGCTGAATTTGCGCAGTTCGTGCGACGGGCACCACGGCGTCGCGAGGTAGCCGGACTCGGTGCAGACGTCGACTTCCTCGGTGCCCTTGTCGAGCTTGTCGGGCACGGTGCCTTCGACGAAATAGTCCGTGAGCCCGTCGACGGTCGCCGTGATTACGCCCTCGGGCTGCGGCTCGAACTCCCCGGGGTCGCGCCCCTCGTAGATGCGCGCCATGATCTTGCTGAACAGCGCCGCGGAGGCCGCCGAGTTTTGCGACATCGGCACCTTCAAATCGCAGCCGAGCCAGACGCCCATCGAATAGGTCGGCGTGTTGCCGACAAACCACACGTCGTAGTTTCGTTTCTCGTTTGTACCGGTCTTGCCCGCGACGGGCACGCCGGGCACGGCCGCCTTCGTCGCGATGCCTTCCGTGACGGTCGTGTGCAGGATGTCGTTCATGATGAAGGCGGCGCCGGGGTTCATCGCCTGGGTTTTCTCCGGATTGCCGTCGAGCACCACGTTGCCCGCGCGGTCCGTGACCTTCGTATAGGAAATCGGCTCAACGCGGACGCCGAGGTTTGCGAACGTCCCGTAGGCGCTTGCGATCTCGAGCGGTTTCACGCCCTGCGTCATGCCGCCGAGCGCGAGCGACGCCGGCCCCATGTCGTTCGTGTCGCCGCTTTCGACGAGCGTCGTGATCCCGAGCTTCTTCAGGAAGTTCACGGAGCGCTGGTTGCCGATCGCCATCTGCACCTTGACGGCGCAGACGTTGACGGACTGCTGCACGGCGTTGCGCAGCGTCTGCGGGCCGTGGTAGCCGCTGTACCAGTTGTCCGGCCAGACCTTGCCCTGGTATTCCATCTGCTCGTCGAGGATGATCGACAGCGCCGTCCAGTACGTGCCGAACGTCGGGATGTCGCTGCCCGTCGGCTCGAGGTCCGCCCCCATGTCGAGCGCCGGCCCGTAGGCGCCGATCGGCTTCATCGTCGACCCCGGCGAGTGCGGGCTCGTCGCGCGGTTGAACTGCATCTGCCCCTCGATGCCGCGCCCGCCGACCATTGCCTTGATCTGCCCCGTGTGGTGCTCGATGATCGTCGTCGCGCCCTGCGGCTGGATGATGCTCTGCCGCAGGCTGAAATGCGTCGGCCCGATCCACCAGCGCTCGACGCCGTCCTCGCCGGTCTCCACCGTGAAGATGTTTGCGTCGCTGCTGAAAAACGCCGGCGAAAGGATCAGGTTGCCCTCGGAATCCATCCCCTTGTACTCCGAAGGAATGCTGATGATGCCGCCCTTCGTGATGTGGAAGACGTCGTCGGGCATCGTGTAAAAGTCGCGGAATTCGACGGCCACTTCCTTCGAGCCGTCCGGGTTCGTCGTGTCGTAGATGCCGAGCCGCCTGCCCGCCTTGATGAGCATGCTGCCGTCCTGCCGCAGCTCGAAATCGCCTTCGTTCAGCCAGAACCACGGTTCGCCGTCGGCGCGGTCGGAAAACATATTGCCGTAAGCGTAGAGCATGATCTGCCCCGCCTCGTTCAGCACGTTGCCGGCGTCGTCGCGCGGCATCTGCGCCGCCGGATAATTCTCCGGATTCTCAAACTCCTCGGTGCAGATATCCTGCATCTGCTGGTTGAACGTGCTGTAAATCTCCAGCCCGCTGCTGTACACCTTCTGGATGGCCTCGTCGATGTCCGCGTACTGCCCCGGGAACTCTTCGAGCAAATCGCTCGCAACATCCGTGATCAAATAATCAATAAAGAACGAAGCGTTGCTGGCCTCGTCGAGCGGCTGCGGGTGCAGGTGGCTGCGGATGTTGTCCGCCGCCGCCGCGTCATGCTCCTCCTGTGTGATATAGCCCTGCTCCAGCATCAGATCCAGCACGAGGCGAATGCGCTCCTCAGCCGCATCGTTATAGAGGAAGATGTACTGGTCCGTGACAAGCAGGACGCGCGGGTCGTCGGGGGCGACCTCGCCGATGCCGACCGTGGCGATCATCGAATAGACGCTCGGCGACTGCGGCAGCGCGGCGATGGCGGCGCACTCGATGAGGTCAAGCTGCCCGATGTCTTTGCCGAAATAACTTTGTGCCGCCGCCCCGACCCCGTAGCTGTGGTTGCCGAGCGGAATCGTGTTGAGGTAGGCCGTGAGAATGTCCTCTTTTGTGAGGTTGTTTTCGAGCTCGCGCGCATAGTAGGCTTCCTTGATCTTGCGGTCGAGCGTGCGCTCGGATTTCGTGCCGACGAGCCAGATGTTGCGGGCGAGCTGCTGCGTGATCGTGCTCGTGCCCGCGATCTCGCCGCCGCCCGTGACGCTTTCCGTCACGGCGCCGAGGATGCGGACGACGTTGAAGCCTTTGTGCGTCCAAAACGTCTTGTCCTCGACGGAGACGATCGCGTTCACGAGGTTTTGCGGGAGCTGGTCGTAGGTGACGAGCGTCCGCAGGCCGTCGTCCAAATAGATGTCCTTCAGCGGGTTGCCCGCGTCGTCGTAGATCGTCGACATGGTCTTGAGGTCGCGCTGGATCTGCGCGGGGTCGTGCTTGGGCAGGTCCTTCACGGCGTTGTAGACGGTGAAAAGGCCGAAGCACAGGCCGCCGATCACGAGGATGAGGACGGCCGCGAGCACGGCTTTGAGGATTTTGACGCCGAGGGGCTGCTTGCGCTTCCCGCCCTTGACCGGCTTCCCCATGCGTTTCGCTTTCGCCTCTTTTTTCTTCGGGGCCGCCTTCTGCGATTTCTGCGCGCGTTGTGCGCTCCGGCGGCTTTCGTATGTCTCTGAAGGCATCGGTTCTTCCTCTTTGATCTCCTCAAACGAAAACAGGCCGCCGATTCTATCCCGCGCGGGGTTGTCCCGCGGCGGGGAGACCGGCCGCGTGTCCGCCGGCTTGGCATCGCGGAAGGCTTCCGCGATTTCGTCGAATTTGCTCAGCCCTTCCGACGATGGCGACGGCACCACCACCGTATCCGACAGCCGCGCCCTGCGCCCGTAGATGACGGTCTTTTGATCGTCCATCAGAACTCATCTCCCGCGCCTGGCTGGGTCGAGAAATCGGGTGCCTGGTAGTCCGGTGCGCTTTCGCCGTCGCCCGTCGGATAATGCCCGTGGTCTTGGCTGTGGAGCGGGCAGTACCAGCGCGGCGTGATGTCAATCGAAGGCAGCCAGCCCTCGCCGCCGTCCGCGCCGACGGCTTCGGCCGGTTCGAGGCTGTAGTATTGCGTGAACGTGTTCGGGCACCACGGCGTCGCGAGCATCCCGCTGTCCGCGCAGATCTGGAACCCGCGCCCGCCGTAGTTGAGCTTGTCGGGCACCGTGCCCTCGACGAAATAGTCGCTGTGCCCGCCGACGCTCGCCGAGATGACGTTCTCGGGCTGCTCGGGGAATTCTCCGGCCGTGATGCCTTTCTCCTCGTAGATGCGCGTCATGACGCGCGAGAACATCGACGCGGCCGCCGCCGAGTTTTGCGACATCTTGATCTGCAGGTCGAGGCCAATCCACACGGCGGCGGAAAATTCCGGCGTGTTGCCGACAAACCAGGCGTCGTAGTTTTCCGACGAGGTGCCCGTCTTGCCCGCGACGGGCACGCCCTTGACCTGCGCGCGGTTTGCGATGCCGCGCGACACGGCCGTGTACAGCATGTCGTTCATGATGAAGGCGGCGCCTTCGTCCATCGCCTGCGTCTCCTTCGACTTCCCGTCGAGCACGACGTTGCCTTCGCGGTCCTTCACGACCGTGTACGCAATCGGGTCGACGTGCACGCCCCCGTTGGCGAACGTGCTATACGCCGACGCGTTTTCGAGCGGCGAGATGCCGTTCGTCATGCCGCCGAGCGCGAGCGCCGCCGGATTCAGATCGTTGGCGTCGCCGTCCTCGACGATCGTCGTGATGCCGAGTTTCTTCAAAAATTCGATCGAACGGCGGTTGCCGAGCGCGAGCTGCACCTTCACGGCCGGGATGTTTTCCGACTGCTCGATGGCCTGCCGCATCGTCTGCGGCCCGCGGTAGCTGCCGTACCAGTTGCGCGGCCATTTCTTGCCGCGGTATTCCATCTGCGTGTCGACGATGATGGACAGCGCCGTCCAGTAGGTGCCGAACGTCTTGATGTTGCTCTCGACGGGCTGCAGGTGCGCGCCCATATCGAGCGCGGGCCCGTAGGTGCCGATCGGCTTCATCGTCGAGCCGGGCTGCCGCGTCGCGAGCGCGCGGTTGAACTGCATCTGCCCCTTGATGCCGCGTCCGCCGATCATCGCCTTCAGCCGTCCCGTGTGCGCCTCGAGGATCGCCATCGCGCCCTGCGGCTGGATGACGCTCTGCCGCAGCGTGTAGTGGTCGGGCCCGACGGCGTAGTAGGTCAGCGGGTTCCCGTCCTCGTCCACCTTGCCCGACTCGTCCGTGTAGACCGTGAAGATGTTGTCCTCGGCGTCAAACATGGCCGGCGAAAGAATCAGGTTGCCGTCCGAATCCATCGCCTTGTAGTCCGCGGGAATCGAAAGGATGCCGCCCTTCGTCATGAACAGCCCCTCGTCGGTATTGCGGTAGAAATCGCGGAATTCCACGGCGACTTCCGTCGACCCGTCGGGATTGGTCGTGTTATAGATGCCGAGGCGCCCCCCCCTGAAGACGCGCATGCTGCCGTCCTGCCGGATCTCGTATTCGTCCGGCGTGAGCACAAACCACGCGTCCTCTTCCGCGGCCTCGCCGTCGTCCGCGTCTGTGTCCGCGTCCGCGTTTTCGCCTTCGTCGCGCACCGAGAACATATTCTCGTACCGGTACAGCGTGATTTCGCCGTTGTCGTCGAGCGCGTTGCCGGCGCTGTCCTTGCGCATATAGGCGATCGGGAAATTGTCCGGGTTCTCGAATTCCTCGGTCGCGATGTCCTGCATCGTCTGGTCGAACGTGCTGTAAATCTGGTAGCCGCCGCTGTACACATCCGTCAGCGCCTCGTCGAGATTTTCATAATTCTCGGGATAGGCGTCGTACAAATCTTTCGCCATGTCCTGAATCAAATAATCAATGAAGAACGAGGCGTTGTTGCTCTCCTGAAGCGGCTGCGGGTGCAGATGCCTCTTGATGTTGTCCGCGGACGCGCGGTCGTGCTCCGACTGCGTGATATAGCCTTGTTCGAGCATGAGGTCGAGCACAAGTTGGATGCGCTCCTCGGCCGCGTCGTTGTAGAGGAACATATTCTGGTCCGTCGTGAGCAGCAGGTTCGGGTCGGTCGGGGACGCTTCGCCGATGCCGACCGTCGTGATGAGCGAATATTTCCCGGGAGCCTGCGGCAAGGCCGCGAGCGCCGCGCATTCCAGCAGGTCAAGCTGCTCGATTTCCTTATTGAAATACGATTTGGCGGCCGCGCCGACGCCCTGGCTGTGGTTGCCGAGGGGGATGGTGTTCATGTAGGCGGTCAGGATGTCCTCTTTGCTGAGGCCGAGCTCGAGTTGCCGCGCGTACCAAGCTTCGCGGACCTTGCGCAGGATGGTGCGTTCGGTCTTCGTGTCGGCCATCCAGATGTTGCGCGCGAGCTGCTGGCTGATCGTGCTCGTGCCCGAGATGTCGCCGCCGCCGAGGTAGCTTTCGCGGACGGCGCCGACGATGCGCGTGATGTTGAAGCCGTGGTGCGTCCAGAACGTCTTGTCCTCGATCGCGATGACCGCGTTCACGAGGTTTTGCGGAAGCTGGTCGTAGGTGATGAGGATGCGGTAGTCGTCGCCGACATAGATGTCCTTCATCTCGTTGCCTTCGCTGTCGTAGATCGTGGAGATCGTCTTGAGGTCGTCCTGGATGTGGGCGGGGTCGTGTTCCGGCAAATCCTTGACGAGGCCGTAGAGGTAGAACAGGCCGTAGCCGAGGGCGCCGAGGACGGCGATCAGGATGACCGAGAGCAGGGCTTTGAGGATCTTCTGGACGATGTGCTCCTTGCGTTTGGGGCGCTTGGGCTTGCGCTTGCTCTTTCTGCGGCGGAACCGCGAGAGGGGGGCGTCCGGCGCGGCGTCCGTGTCGGCTGTTGCGGTCGTGGGGGGCGCTATTGCGGTTGCTTTCGCGGGCCGCGCGGCGTCCTGCTTGTCGTTGAAGAGGTCCTGCGTGAAATCGCGCACGGTCGAAAGCGCGGTCGCTGCAGCCGCTTTGACCGTCGCCGCGAACGGGATGGCGGAGAGTTTTGCCGCGAACGACTTCAGGGCCGCGATCGGTTCCGCGGGAAACGCGGCGGCCGGT
>JAISTF010000183.1 GCA_031272745.1 Eubacteriales Family XIII. Incertae Sedis bacterium | reverse complement strand
TCTGAACTTCGTGAAGGACGGGTCGGTCGACCTCGCATGGGGTCTTCAGTCGTTCTATCCGGACGTGTTCCCGATGACGGACGGCATGCTTCTCCCGTTCCTGCCGTTCACCAGCGCCGAGCAGGCCAGCCGCGTGTTCATGGACATCTATGAAAACACCGACTACCTGAAGGACGAGTACAAGGACTACAAGGTCATCCTGCTCCGCACGAACAGCGACGCGCCGATCAATACGGAGAAAAAGCTCGAATCGGTCGAGGGTCTCAAAGGCCTCCATATGCGCGCGACGGGGTCGAACATGATCGCGTTCCTGCAGGAGCTCGGCGCGAGCCCCGAGGGCATTCCGATCAACGAGCTGTACAGCGTGCTCGAGAACGGCTCGTTCCAGGGCAGCGTCACGGACTGGCACGCGATCGACTCCTTCAAGATCTACGAGGTTTCCCACAACTACGCGGACGAGAAGCTGATCTACAACGGCTACTACTTCCTCATGAACCTCGACAAGTACAACAGCCTGTCGCCTGAGCTCCAAGCGGTCATTGACGCGTGCAGCGGCCAGGCGGCGCTGGATCTCATGGCGAACGCGTGGGACGAGGAGACGGCGAAGGCGCAGGGTCTCGTGACGGACAACGGCGGCGAGGTCTATACGCTTCCTGCCGAGGATCACCAGAAGCTGGTCGACGCGGCGGCCAAGGTCGCGGACAACTGGATCAAGGGCATGACGGACAAGGGCTACGACGCCCAGGGCCTCTACGACACGATCGTGGAAACGGCGACGAAGTATTAAACGAAGCTTGATGATTCAATAACGCATGACTTCGGAGGGGCGGGTTCGCCCGTCCCTCCGGAAAGACGAAAGGTTCGGGAAAGAAAGTGGCGAAATTTTCAAAAGTGATCGATATGCTCACGGCGAAGGTCGCTTACGCGGCGATTTGGGCATGCTTCTTTTTGATGGTCATGACGGCGGTGCATGTCATCTTGCGGAAATTTTCGACCATCAGCATCCCGGGCGCGATGGAACTCACCGAGCTCTCGCTCGTCGTGATCGTCTTTTGCGCCATCGGCTATCTGCAATCGCAAAACGGGCATGTGCGCGTGGACATGTTCGTCAACAAATTCCCGGTACGGGCGCGGCAATTCGTGAGCTTTGTCATCCTGTTGGCGAGCGCGGTCACGCTGTACATCATGTTCTACGCGGGCATCCTGCAAGTGCAGTCGCAGCTGTCCATGATGACGAAGACGACGGTGTTGCTCATTCCCATCTGGCCGTTTGTCGTCATCATGACGATCGGGCTCATTTTTTACGCGCTGAGCCTGACGGTGCACGCGTTCCAGTCTCTCGTCGCGGGCATCAAGGGATATGACGCGGAAGCGCAGGAGAGCGACGGCGAAAGCGAAACGGACAAAGCCCTCGCCGAGGCGCTTTGACGGCGTCCGGCAAACAAAGACGGTAGGAGGGATGTTTTCATGAGTGCGAAAATCACGGATCTTCGGTCGGCAATCGAATACCTCAAGACGATTCCCGGCCAATGGGCCGAAACGGACGTCGAAGTCGACCCTTGGGGCGAAGTATCGGCGGTCTACAAATATATCGGCGCGGGCGGCACGGTCGTAAGGCCGACCAAAGAGGGCCCCGCGCTCCAGTACAACAACGTCAAGGGCTATCCCGGAAGGCCGGTCGCGATCGGCCTTTTGGCGTCTCGGAAGCGCGTCGGCTACCTGCTTGGCCACGACCCCGACCGGCTCGGCTTTCTGCTCGCGGACTGCGTGCAGCGGCCCATCGCGCCGGCGCTGACGGACGAAGCGACGCCGCCGTGCCAGGAGGAAGTGTACCTGGCGACGGACCAGGGATTTGACGTGCGCAAGATCATCCCCGCGTCTACGAACACGCCGGTGGATGGCGGCGCTTACATCACGGTGGGCATGGCCTACGCAAAGGACGTCGAGACAGGCGAAAAGGACATCACGATTCATCGCCTCGTGCTGCACACGGAGGACGAGATCGGCATGTTTTTCACGCCGGGCGCGCGCCATATCGGCGCAATGCGCGAGCGCGCGGAGAGGCTCGGCAAGCCGCTGCCGATTTCCATCAGCATCGGCGTGGATCCGGCCATCGAGATCGCGGCGGGTTTCGAACCGCCGACGACGCCGGCGGGTTACGACGAGCTCGGCATCGCGGGCGCGATCCGCGGCGAGGCCGTGAAGATGGCAAAATGCAAACCCGTCGACGCGGAATGCATCGCGAACGCGGAGTACGTCATCGAAGGAGAGTTGCTTCCGAACTACTATGTGAGAGAAGACCGCGCGACCGGAAACGGCAACGCGATGCCGGAGTTCCCGGGCTATGTCGGTCCAGCCGCGCCGCAAACGCCGGTCGTGAAAGTGCGCGCCGTGACGACGCGCAAAAATCCGATCATGCAGACGTGCATCGGGCCGTCGGAGGAGCATCGCAGCATGGCGGGCATTCCGACCGAGGCGTCGATCCTCATGATGGTCGAGAAGGCCATGCCGGGACGCCTGATCAACTGCTACGCGCACCCGTCGGGCGGCGGCAAATACCTCGCCGTGCTGCAGTTCAAGAAATCGCAGCCGAGCGACGAGGGGCGGCAGCGGCAGGCGGCGTTGCTTGCGTTTTCCGCGTTCGCCGAGCTGAAGACGGTCATCCTCGTCGACGAGGACGTGGACATCTTCGACACGGACGACATCCTGTGGGCGATGCAGACGCGCTACCAGGGCGACATCGACACGGTGTTCATCCCCGGCGTGCGGTGCCACCCGCTCGACCCGTCGGAGCGCACGGAGTACAATCCGATGATCCGAGACACGGGCATCACCTGCAAGACGATCTACGACGCGACCGTGCCGTACAATCTGAAGGAGAAGTATGTGCGCGCGCCGTTTGTCGACCTCGATCCGGAAAAATGGAACATCAAGTATTTCTAAGCCGGAGAGGGGTATGACCGCAAAGATCGCCGTCGGCATCAGCGGCGCCTCGGGTGCGCTGTACGGGGTTCGGCTTCTCGAAGAACTGAAAAAACGGGGTGCGGAAACGCACCTCGTTGTCAGCGTCTGGGGGGAGTACACGATTCGCGAGGAGACGGATTGGCGTGTAGAGGACGTGAAGGCGCTCGCGACGCATGTCCACGAGCCGTCCGACATGGCCGCGCCGATTTCGTCGGGGTCGTTCCCGCTCGATGCGATGGTCGTGTGCCCGTGCAGCATGAAAACGCTGGCTGGTATCGCGACGGGCTTTTCGGAAGACCTCATCATGCGCGCGGCGGACGTGTGCCTCAAGGAGCGGCGCAAGTTGATACTCTGTACGCGCGAGACGCCGCTGTCGCGCATCCACATCGAAAACATGCTGCGCGTGACGGACGCGGGCGCCATCGTCATGCCGCCGGTCCCCGCGTTTTATACGCGGCCGCAGACCATCGAGGAGGTCGTGGCGCAGTCGGTCGGGCGCGTGCTCGACCACCTCGGCCTGCCGATCAAGGGCCAGAAGCGCTGGGGTATGTGATTTGCCGGAGCGGCCGGCGACAGGAAAGGAGACGATCATGGCGGATGTATTGGTTTTGTACGACAGAAGCGCGAGCCGCGTGGTGCCGATGACCGTCCTGCCGAAGCATATCGAGCAGATGCAGGCGTCGGCGAGCGGCAAGGTCTATTGGTTTGAAAAAGAGGAGGACGTCCTCGCCAAAGGCATCGACGCGGACGTGCTGTTCATCTGGGGCGGCAACCGCAAGCCCCCGATGGCGTTCATCGAGAGGAGCAAAAAACTGAAATGGATTCATACCTTCTCCGCAGGCGTCGATCCGATCATCGAGTCGCCGATCCGCGGCATGGATCTCATCGTGACGAACGGGAAAGGGGTGCATAGCTATTCGATGGCGGTCGTGGCGATCGGTTTCATCATTTCGCTGCTCCGCGATTTCCGGATTTACCACAAACGGCAAAGCGCACATCATTGGGAAAAGGAATTTGACAACCTCCCGCGCGAAATATGGGGGAAGACGCTCGTCATCCTCGGCGCGGGCGCGATCGGAGCACAGCTTGCACGGCTCGCGAAGGCGTTTGACATGAAGGTGGTCGGCGTGAAGCGTTCGGTGACGCCGCTCGAACATTATGACGAAGTGCTGCCAAACAGCCGCATGGCCGAAGCGGCGGCGCGGGCCGACGTCGTCGTCTGCCTCGTGCCGTTGACGCCGGAGACGCGGCATCTCGTCGACGCGGAGTTTTTCCGCGCCATGAAAAGGACGGCGTATTTCATCAACATTTCACGCGGCGCCGTCGTCGACGAGGCCGCCTTGGTCGACGCGCTTCGAGCCGGGGAGATCGCGGGCGCCGCGCTCGACGCCGCCGAAGCCGAGCCGCTGTCCGCGGACAGCCCGCTTTGGGACATGGACAACGTCGTCCTCACGCCGCATTGCTCGGGCGACGGCGAATCCCTGATGGATCGCTCCGTCGACCAGTTCTGCGATCTTCTCCGCAGATACGAAGCGGGCGAGCCCCTGTACAATCTCATTGACTTGAAAAAGGGCTCCTGACGCTGGGAGCCCTTTCGTTTGTTCCTGTTGCTTCGGCTGGGTTCAGATCTTGAATATCCCGCGCGCCGTACGGTTCAGGCGCTCTGCGCCGTTTTTTGTGACGAGGTAGCTGTCCGTATTGAATCCCCAAGCGTCTCGGGTTTCCATGCCGGGGTGGATTGAAATGAACATGTTCTCCTCGAGCGCCATTGTTTCGCCGTCAAGGAACCCTGGCCGTTCAAGCAGGTCGGTGCCTTGGCCATGTCCGCAAATGCCGCCTTCCTCGAAATATCCATGCTCCTTTTGAAATTTGACGAGCGCCGCGCGGAGGTCGCATGGACGCGCGCCGGGCTTCGCCATTGATGCCAGGAGATCCT
>JAISTF010000158.1 GCA_031272745.1 Eubacteriales Family XIII. Incertae Sedis bacterium | reverse complement strand
GTTCGAGCGCTACGACAGGAAACGCAAACAGGTGAGCGTGTACGCGGCCGAAGGCTGAGACCCGTCCCCGTACGAACCACCTGACGCGGAATCCAAGCGATTGGGCTCCGCTTTTTTGTGGGTATGATGCGCGCGGAAAACAGGGGGAAACGCGCGAAGCGTTCCGGCGGGCGCGGATGTGATAGAATAAGGGCATGTTTGTAGACCGCGCACAAATTGTGATTCAATCGGGAAGAGGCGGCGACGGGGCCGTCTCTTTTCGTCGTGAGCCGTTTGTCCCGAACGGCGGGCCGGACGGCGGCAACGGGGGGAAGGGCGGCGACGTCGTATTCGTCGCGGACCGCAACCTGCACACGCTGATGGACCTGCGCTTCATGAAAAAATACAAGGCGCAGGCCGGGCAAAATGGCATGGGCGCGAACAAATACGGCAAGGGCGGCGAGGACCTGACCATCAAGGTGCCCGTCGGCTCCGTGCTCATCGACGAGGCTTCGGGGGCGTTCATGGCGGATCTGTCGGCGGACGGCGACCGCTTCATCGCGGCGCTCGGTGGCAAGGGCGGGCTTGGCAACGCGAATTTCAAGAACTCCGTGCGCCAGGCGCCGAATTTCGCGGAGGCGGGCAGCGCGGGGCAGGAGCGCACGGTCGTGATCGAGCTGAAGCTCATCGCGGACGTGGGGCTCGTCGGGCTGCCGAACGTCGGGAAGTCGACGCTGCTCGCGGCGACGACGGGCGCGAAGCCGAAGATCGCCAACTACCATTTCACGACGACGGTGCCGAACCTCGGCGTCGTCGACCTCGGATACCGCACGTTTGTGCTCGCGGACATCCCCGGGCTCATCGAAGGCGCGGCGCAGGGCGTCGGGCTCGGCCACGATTTCCTCAAGCATGTGGAGCGGACGAAGGTGCTGATCCATGTGGTGGACGCGAGCGGCTCGGAGGGGCGGGACCCGCGGGAGGACTACGTGGCGATCGAGCGGGAGATGGCGGCGTATTCGCCGCTGCTCGCGGAGAAGCCGGTGCTTTGTGCGTTGAACAAAATTGATTTGCTGGATTCTCGGGTCAAGCCCGAGAATGACAATAGGTTGTCCGAGAATGACGGTGATGGCGAAGGGAATAATGGCGTTGGTGGTCTTGAGGCGTATTTGGCGGAGCGGGGGGTGCCGGTGTTTCGGATCAGCGCGGCGACGCGGACGGGCGTGGACGCGCTGCTGAACGCCGCTGCGAAATTGTTGGCGGATGCCGAAGAAGCCGAGGCCGCAGGGGGCGGTTCCGCCGGCGGCGCGGGCCACGGAGACCAACGCAACTGGATGCGTGTCACGCGGATCGAGGACGACCCGGACTACCGCGACGTGCTCATTGAGCAGGACGAGGACGGCGCGTTCGTGCTGAAGGGCAAGCAGCTGTACAAGATCTTCGACTCGACAAATTTCAACGACCCGGGTTCGCTTGGTTATTTGAACAAATATCTCGCGGACAGCGGCGCGATCCGCAAGCTGAAAGCGCGGGGGCTGGAAGACGGGGGGACCATCCGCATCAAGAATTTCGACCTGGAATGGTACGATGACGAAGACTGAACTGGCGCAATTTTTGGAGGCGCAGGGGGCGCCGGAGCATGTGAAGCGGCACTGCCTCGCGGCGGGCGATGTGGCCGTGAACGTGGCGGCGGCGCTGACGGCGGCGGGCTTTGTGAAGGCGGACGGTGCGCCGCTCGACATGGACGTCGTGCGCACGGCGGCCTACCTGCACGACGTCGCGCGGGCGGGCAAGGACCACGACGTGGTCGGCGCCGAAATCGTGCGGCCTTTGAACGAAGCGGCCGGCGAGGCGGTGCGGCGCCATATGAAGCTCATCTTTCCCGAGAAGATTGCGGACGTCACGGAGGCGGAGATCGTCTCGCTCGGCGACCGCACGGTGCGCGAGGACCGCTACGTCGGTTACGAGGCGCGTATGGACGATTTGCTGATGCGTTACGGGGACGTGCCCGAGGTGGTCGCGCGCGTGCGCAAGAACATGGACCTTGCGCTCGGCCTGATCGCGCAGATCGAGGAAACATGCGGGCGGCCGTTTGCGGAAATCGCCGCGGGCGGCACCGTAGACGTCGCGCCGCTGCTGCGGCGTGTGGAGCGGCCCGGACGGTACATCGGCGGCGAGGTCGGCGCGGCGCAAAAGGACTGGAACGAGCCGGACGCGGTGCGGTTTTGCTTTGCGTTCCCCGATTTGTACGAGATCGGCATGTCGTATACGGGCCTGCAGATCCTGTACGGATTGTTGAACGCGGCGGACGGCGTGCTGTGCGAGCGGACCTTTGCGCCGGCGCTCGATATGCAGGCGCTCATGAAGGAAGAGGGCGTGCCGCTGTTTTCTTTGGAAACGCGCCACGCGGTGCGCGATTTTGACCTCGTGGGCTTCACGCTGCAATACGAGCTTTGCTATACGAACGTGATCCGGATGCTCGACCTCGCGGGGATTCCCGTCCACGCGGCGGAGCGCGGCGAGGGCGATCCCGTCGTCGTGTGCGGCGGACCGTGCTGCGCGAATCCGCTGCCGATGGCGCCGTTTGCGGACCTCTTTGTCATCGGGGACGGGGAAGAGGTCGCAGTGCGGTTGTGCGAAGCGTTTCGGGCGAGTGAGAGGCGGGATGATTTTTTGCGCAGGGCGGCGGAGATGGATGGGGTCATTCTGTCGAAAGCGATTTTACCGGATTCTCGGGGCGTCGGGCGGCAGGATGCCGCCCCTACGGTCGAGGATGGCGGGACTATCGTGATGCGGGCGGTCGTCGCGGATTTGGATGCGGCGTTTTTTCCGGTGCGGCCCGTGGTGCCGCATATCGAGGCGGTGCACGAACGGGCGGCCGTGGAGATCATGCGCGGGTGCTACCGCGCGTGCCGGTTTTGCCAGGCAGGCCACGCGTGCGCGGGCGTGCGGCGCCGGTCGCCCGAAAAGATCAAAGAGCTTCTGCTTGCGCAGCTCGCGCATACGGGCTACGACGAGGCGTCGCTGCTGTCGCTGTCCACGGGGGACTACCCCGGCATCGAGGGGCTCGTCACGGAACTGATGGACGTGCTCGCGCCGATGGACGTGGCGCTGTCGCTCCCGTCGCTGCGGCTCGATTCGCTGAACAA
>JAISTF010000142.1 GCA_031272745.1 Eubacteriales Family XIII. Incertae Sedis bacterium | reverse complement strand
GGCGTGTCCACAGGGGTGTCCACGGGATCCGTATCCACGGGGTCGGTGTCCACAGGAACCGTGTCCACGGGATCGGTGTCGACAGGAGCCGTATCCACCGGGGCCGTATCCACGGGAGCGGTGTCGACAGGGGCCGTGTCCACGGGAGCGGTGTCGACAGGGGCCGTGTCCACCGGCAGGACGTCCACAGGAGCGACGACCACGGAATCATCCACGGGGATGGTATCCACGGGGACAACGTCACCGGAATCGTCCACCGGAGCGACGTCCACAGGGACGGCGGTGGCGGCGTCCGGCGCCGGCGGGTCCGTTTCCGCAACGGCCGCGAAGCCTCCCGTTAGCGTGGTCACGCTCAGCGCAAACACCAACACCGTTGCACAGAAATAAGCAAATAGACGATGTTTCTTTTTCATATCCCGCACTCTCCTTTCCCCGGCACGAATATTCAAAGTATCGTTGATGAGTATAGTTTACGCTTATAAAATCACAAAGGCAAGCGGTTTTTTGACAAATAGGTCATTTCCAATAACGCAGCGGCTCTTGCCACCCCGGCTTCTCCGCGTCGAGCCATGCGATGATTTTCGCTTTTTCCGCGTCGAGCGCGCGCGTGCGCACCTCGGGGTCGGAGTCGGCGGCGGCGAAGAATGCGCCGTGGCGGGCGGGCTCGCCGGTCTGCCGGTCGTAGGCGCACCACGTCATCGGGCAGGCGCGCGCCTCGTCGGAGCCCGCGCCGTAACGGTCCGCGATCTGAGCCGAGGAGCACAGGGTGCCGTCGGGGGCCCGAAGCAGCAGGCGCACTTCGTAGCGGCATTCGAAGCGGATCATGTCGCCGAGGACCGTGGCGCGGAAGACGCCGTCCTTGAAGAGACGGTCCTTCGGGTCGTTCGGCAGGTGGCCGACGGTCCAGCCGCCCGCGCCGCCAAAGCCGCCGCCCTGCGACACGTCCGCGACGTAGGCGTCTTCGTACACGCTCTCGCCGACAATGACGAAGCCGAGCTCCTGATAGGTTTCGCGAAGGCGCATGGCATCCACGCCCAAATTCGAAAAGGTCTTTGGTAGATTCACATAGTTTTTCACAAAAATATGATAACACAAAAAGAGGCTATCCTTTCGGATAGCCTCGGCGGATTTTCGGTTGAGGGCTAGGGCTTCACAGTCGGTTCCTTGCCACTCACCTGCGCCCTGCGGGCTTGGTTCGCGGGGAACCTTTGCATGAGACCTGCCGCCGTTCAACTTCGCTCTTCGAGCTCGTTTCACGAGGCTAGGGCTTCACATCATGCCCCCCATGCCACCCATGCCGCCGCCGCCCATCGGCATCGGCGGGGTGTCTTCCTTGATTTCGACGACGCCGGACTCGGTCGTCAGCAGCATCGAGGCGACGGACGCCGCGTTTTGCAGTGCCGAGCGCGTGACCTTCAGCGGGTCGACGATGCCGGCCTTGATCATGTCCTCGTACTTCTCGTTGGCCGCGTTGAAGCCGATGCCGGCCTTGCTCTCCTTGACCTTCGCGACGACGACGCTGCCTTCGTAGCCCGCGTTCTCCGCGATCTGGCGGACCGGCTCCTCGAGCGCGCGCTCGATGATGGCCGCGCCCGTCTTCTCGTCGCCCGAGAGGGTCGCGACGTATTTCGTGACGGACGGGATGATGTTGACGAGCGCCACGCCGCCGCCGGCCACGATGCCTTCCTCGACGGCCGCCTTTGTGGAGTTGAGCGCGTCTTCCATGCGCAGCTTCTTTTCCTTCAGCTCGGTCTCCGTCGCCGCGCCGACCTTGATGACCGCGACGCCGCCCGCGAGCTTCGCGAGGCGCTCCTGGAGCTTCTCGCGGTCGAAGTCGCTCGTCGTGACCTCGATCTGATTTTTGATCGCGCCGACGCGCGCCGCGATGTCCTTCTTCGTGCCCGCGCCGCCGATGATCGTCGTGTTTTCCTTGTCGACCTTGACCGTCGTCGCCTTGCCGAGCATGTCGAGCGTCGTCTCCTTCAGCTCGAAGCCGACTTCCTCGGAGATGACCGTGCCGCCCGTGAGGATCGCGATGTCCTCGAGCATGGCCTTGCGGCGGTCGCCGAAGCCCGGCGCCTTGACCGCGACGCAGTCAAACGTGCCTTTGAGCTTGTTGACGATGATCGTCGTGAGCGCTTCGCCCTCGATGTCCTCGGCGATGATGAGCAGCTTCTTGCCCTGCTGCACGACCTGTTCGAGCAGCGGCAGCAGCTCCTGGATGTTGCCGAGCTTCTTGTCCGTGATGAGCACGAGCGGATTTTCGAGCACCGCTTCCATTTTCTCCGTATCCGTGACCATGTACGCGCTGACGTAGCCGCGGTCAAACTGCATGCCTTCGACGACCTCGAGCACCGTGTCCGTCGACTTGTTTTCTTCTACTGTAATGACGCCGTCCTTGCCGACCTTGTCCATCGCCTCCGCGATGAGCCGCCCGATCTCGCCGTCCGAGGACGACACCGCGCCGACCTGCGCAATCTTCTCGCTCGTGTCGACCTTGCTCGCGCTCTTCTTGAGCTCCTTCACGGCCACATCCGTCGCGCCCGCGATGCCGCGCTTCAGGATCATCGGGTTCGCGCCCGCCGCGACGTTTTTGAAGCCCTCGCTCACGATGATCTGCGTGAGCAGCGTCGCCGTCGTCGTGCCGTCGCCCGCGACGTCGTTGGTCTTCGTCGCGACTTCCTTCACGAGCTGCGCGCCCATGTTTTCGACCGGATCCTCGAGCTCGATTTCCTTCGCGATCGTCACGCCGTCGTTCGTGATCAGCGGCGACCCGTATTTCTTGTCGAGCAGCACGTTGCGACCCTTCGGCCCGAGCGTGATCTTGACCGTGTTCGCGAGCTGGTCCACGCCCGACTGCAATTTCCTTCTGGCGTCCTCGCCGAATTGAATGTCTTTCGCCATTTTCTCGTTTACCTCCCGAAACTATTCCACCACCGCGTAGATGTTGTCCTGCTTGAGGACCTTGTACTCTTCGCCCTGATACTTGACTTCCGTGCCGCCATAGGGGCTGAAGATCACTTTGTCCCCGGGCTTGACGACGATCTTGACCTCGTCGGTCCCCGGCCCGACCGCGATGACTTCCGCGATCTCGGGCTTTTCCTTCGCGCTGCCCGTCAGGATGATGCCGCCCTTGGTCTTCTCTTCCGCCTCGACCAGTTTGATGACGACATAATCGTTGATTGGTTTGATCCCAAACTTCGCCATTTCCACTCTGCTCCTTTCCGATTGCAATGGTTTGTGTGTTGTTAGCACTCT
>JAISTF010000042.1 GCA_031272745.1 Eubacteriales Family XIII. Incertae Sedis bacterium | reverse complement strand
GCTCGCCTTCCGCGCACAGCGGCGAAAATAGCGGCGGGGTGGCGGCGTCTGCTATACTGTCCCTATGGATACGAGACAGCGGCGGCGGGAACCGGCGGGTATTTATGAGGCGCTTCTTGCGCATTACGGGCGGCCGGACTGGTGGCCGGCGGAGACGCCGTATGAGGTGATCGCCGGTGCCGTCCTGACGCAGAACACCGCGTGGGGAAACGTCGAGAAGGCGCTCGCCAATTTCGGCGGCAGCCTCTCGCCCGAGGCCGTCGCCGCCATGCCCGCCGCGGAGTTGGCGCAGATCATCCGCCCCGCCGGATTCTTCAACCAAAAAGCGGCCTACCTGAAAGCGGTCACGGCCTGGTATGCGCAGTACGGATACGATGTGCCGACCGTGCGGGCGCGCCCGCTCGGCGAGCTGCGGGCCGAGCTGCTCGCGACAAAGGGCGTCGGCCCGGAAACCGCCGACTCGATCCTGCTCTACGCCTTCGGATTCCCGACCTTCGTCGTGGACGCCTACACTCACCGGCTCTGCGCGCGCTACCCCGTCGACGCGGGGAAGGGCTACGCGGCGGTCAAAGCGTATTTCGAAGACCGGCTCCCCAAAAGCGCGGAAGCCTACAACACCTTCCACGCCCTCATCGTGATCCACGCAAAGGAACATTGCCGGAAGACGCCGCAATGCGACGGCTGCCCGCTCGCCACCGCAGGCTGCGCGGCGGCGCTGCTCAAATAATTCGGAAATCTGCAGTCGGTGGTCGGTGACGCGTGGGTTTTTGTCAATATTCCGGATGAATCGCGGAGAATCTTCCGGATTGTTGATAAAACATACCGCACGAGGCGGGGTTGCGTCCTTGGAAAGGTATATTTCCGCATTTTTTGAGCACGGGGGGGGGGCGGCAGATGCTCCGTCACGGCGACAGGGGGGCGGCGGCAGCGGATGCTCCGTATCGGCGACTTCTGCTATACTATTCCTATGGAGACGATGGAGCGGCAGCGGGAATTGACGGCGGTGCTGGGCGAGGCGGCGCGGGCCTATTATGACGGGGACCGCGAGGTCATGCCGAACATTGAGTACGACCGGCTGTATGACGAGCTGGCCGCGCTCGAGGCGGCAAGCGGAGTCATGCTGGCGGGGAGCCCGACGCAGAAGGTCGGGTACGAGGTCAGCTCGGCGCTCGCGAAACGGGCGCACCCCGCGCCGATGCTTTCGCTCAACAAGACGAAGAGCGTGGACGACCTGTTGGACTGGCTCGGGGACCGGCGCGCGGTGCTGTCGTACAAGCTCGACGGGCTGACGGTCGCGCTCACCTATGAGGACGGCGCGCTCGCGTCGGCCGTGACGCGCGGCAACGGCGCCGTCGGCGAGGTCGTGACAAACAACGCGCGCGCCTTCCGCAACCTGCCGCAGGCCATTCCGTACAAGGGTCCGCTCGCCTTGCGCGGCGAGGCTGTCATCACGTATCCGGATTTCGAGAAGGTCAACGAGGAGATCGGCGACGCGGATGCGGTGTTCAAAAACCCGCGCAACCTCGTGAGCGGCAGCGTGCGCCAGCTCGACGCGGGCATCACGGCGAAGCGCCGCGTGCGGTTTTACGCCTTCGCGCTCGTCGGCGGGCCGGACGCGCACGCAACCAGGATCGAGCAGTTTGAATTTCTCCAAGCACAGGGCTTTGAAACGGTCGAGTACGCGCCCGTGGACGCGGCCTCGCTGCGCGCGGAGATCGACCGCTTCACGGCGCGCGCCAAGGGGCAAAAAGCGGCCGACGACGCCCTCTCCCCTTCCGCGCAGCTCACGCTTTTTGCGCAGCCCGCCATCCCCGATGCGCCCTTCGACCTGCCCGTCGACGGGCTCGTGCTCGAATACGACGATCTGGCTTACAGCGCGTCGCTCGGCGCGACCGCGAAATACCCGCGCGACGCCATCGCCTTCAAATGGGCCGACGAAGAGGCCGAGACGACGCTGCGCGAGATCGAGTGGTCCGCGTCGCGCACGGGCCTCATCAACCCCATCGCCGTCTTCGACCCCGTGCCGCTCGAAGGCACGACCGTCTCCCGCGCGAGCGTCCACAACGTGAGCATCCTCGAGGAGCTCGCGCTCGGCATCGGCGACCGCCTCAAGGTCTACAAGGCCAACATGATCATCCCGCAAATTTCCGAAAACCTCACGCGCAGCGGCACCGCCCGCCCGCCCTCGGCCTGCCCCGTCTGCGGCGCCCCGACCGAAATCAAGGACGCGGAAATCGTCAAAACCCTGCACTGCACGAATAACGACTGCCCTGCCCGCCACCTCAAGGCCTTCGCGCATTTTGTTTCGCGGCCCGCGCTGAACATCGAGGGGTTGTCGGAACAGACGTTGGAGAAATTCATCGCGGCCGGCTTCCTGCACGAGCTCGCCGACGTCTTTCGCTTGAAGGCGCACAGGGACGCCATCGTCGCGATGGACGGCTTCGGAGAAAAATCCTACGAGAATCTGACGGCCGCCATCGAGGCGGCGCGCGAGGTGACGTGCGCCCGCCTGCTCACGGCCCTTGGCGTGCCCGAGGTCGGGTCCGCGACCGCGAAGGAAATCGCAAGGGAGTTCGGCTACGACTGGAAGCGGATGATGGAAGCGGACGAATTTGATTTGTCCGGCGTGGACGGCGTCGGGCCCGTCATCGCGGAGCGCTACGCGGCGTGGTTTGCCGACCCGAAGAACCGACGCGTCGTGGACGACCTCCTGGGCGAGGTGCGGTTCAAGGACGAGAAGCCTTTGGCGGCCGCGCAGGCCGAGGCCGCGGCGGGGAGCGCCGTCGCGGGCAAGACGTTTGTCATTACGGGGTCGCTCGAAGGCTACGAGAACCGCGACGCGCTGAAGGAGCGGATCGAGTCTCTCGGCGGGAAGGTGGCGTCGGCGGTCAGCGCGAAGACGGATTTTTTGATCAACAACGACGCGGCGTCGACGTCAAGCAAAAACAAGAAGGCGAAGGAGCTGGGGGTCGCGGTGATTACCGAGGCAGAGTTCGAGGGATTATGCGGAATGTGCTCTTGACCATTGCATATGACGGGACGGGGTTTTCCGGGTGGCAGCGGCAGCCGGAGCGTCGCACGGTGCAGGGCGAGCTCGAGCGCGTGCTCGCGCACGTCACGGGCACGGAGATTTTGCTGAACGGCACGTCGCGGACGGACGCGGGGGTGCACGCGCTCGGGCAGCGGGCGTCGTTTGCGGGGGAGTATGGCATTCCGGCGGAGCGGATTCCCGTCGCGGTGAACAATTTGCTTGAAGACATCCGCGTGCTCGCGGCGGAAGAGGTGCCGGCGGCGTTTCACGCGCGGTTCGATGCTACGGGGAAGACGTATCTATATAGGATAGGGATTTCCGACGGCTCTGCCGCCCCTACGATGAACGGACGCGTGTTTCGGGATTTGTTCCTGCGGAACTATTTTTACTGGTTGCAAGAAACGCCGGATGTCGGTAAGATGGAAGCGGCGGCACGGTTTCTCACGGGCACGCACGACTTCGCCGCGTTTCAGGCGGCGGGCGGAACGCCGCGCGAGTCGACGGTACGGACGGTTCGCGACATTGTTATTATAAAGGAAGGAAACAACATCGACATCGAAATCACGGGAGACGGATTCCTCTACAATATGGTGCGCATCCTCGTGGGGACGCTCGTCGAGACCGGCCTCGGTCGGCGGGCGCCCGAAGACGCGGCGCGCGTCCTTGCGTCGGGGGACCGGCGGAACGCGGGGCACACGGCGCCGCCGCAGGGCCTGTATCTCAAGGAGGTCTTCTTTGCCTGAGCCCATCGCATCGAAAGACGATTTCCGGCGCTTCCTCGATTCGCTGTCCGTGTACACCTACGTCGTCGACGACGGGACGGACGAGCTGCTCATGGTCGGCGATTATTATGCGCGCAATCTCGGCGTCGACCGCGCGCGCATGGAAGGCCGCCCCTGCTGGGAGTTTTCCACGGCCGACGGGCGCTGCCCGTTTTGCCCGCGCACCGCGGCGGGTCCGGACGGCGAAGGTGCCGGCCCGCGCACCGTCGAGGCTTTCCACCCGACGCTCGGCATCTGGGGGAAATGGTCGGGGCAGGAGATCGTCTGGGACGACGGGCGCCCCGCGCGCCTCATGACCTTCGTCGACATTTCGAGCGAGATGCTGCTGCGCGACGAACTCACGCGCCTCGCCTACTACGATAGCCGCATGAACATCCCCAACCGCGCGAAAATCGAGCGCGACCTCGCGGCGCGGCAGGACAATGATTATTGCCTCATCGCCTTCGACTATGATTCGCTGCGCTACATCAACGACGCCTACGGGCGCGCGCTCGTCGACGGCCTGCTTGAAACGGTCGTGGCGTGGATCCGGAGTTTCGACCTTCACAATTACGAGATTTACCGCGTGGACAGCGACGAGTTTGTCCTGCTGTTTGACGACGCGGACATGATGAGCGCGTGCGGGCTCGCCGACCGCTTGCAGGAGCGGTTCCGCGAGCCGTGGGAAGTGCCGGTCCCGGGCGGCGGCACGACGACGCTGTCGTGCAACATCGCGATCTGCGTCGTCGACGGGCGGCTCGGCCTCGGCTCGCCGGCCGACATCCTGTCCATCACGGACCGCACGCTCGACATCGCGAAGGAGACCGGCGCCGTCGCCGTTTACGACCAGGACATGGACGAGGTCATCAAGCGCGACCTCGCGATGGAGGTCAGCCTCAAGGACTGCGTGCAGGACGGGATGAAGGGCTTCGAGGTCTACTTCCAGCCGATCATCGACCCCGCGCGCGAGATGTGGGTCGGCGTCGAGGCGCTGTGCCGCTGGGACAGCCCCGCGTTCGGCCGCGTCCCGCCGCTCGTCTTCATCCGCATCGCCGAGCAGATCGGCGTCATCAACAAGCTCGGCAACTGGGTGCTCGACACCGCCATCGGCATCTGCGCGGACCTGCGCCTGCACGAGATCCCCGGCTTCATCCTCGACGTGAACCTCTCGCCGTCGCAGATGGCCGACGAGACGCTCATCGAAAGCCTGCTCCTCTCCCTGCAACGCCACGGCTTCCCGCCGTCGGGCCTCTCGCTCGAAATCGCGGAAAGCGAGCAGTTCACGGACGGCGGCTACCCGCACACGACGGTCGAGCGCCTGAAATCGCTCGAGGTGAAACTCGCGCTCGAGGACTTCGGCACCGGCTACTCCAATTTCAACAACCTGCGCAACCTGCCCGTCAGCATCCTCAAAACCGAGAAGCAATTCATCGACAACATCGCCTACGACGGCTATCAGCAATTCCTGCTGAAAATCCTTGTCGAAATCGCGCGCGCGGCCGACATGTCGCTGATCGCGGAAGGCGTCGAGACGCCGGAGCAGATGGTCGAACTGCTGCGCACCGGCGCGGATTATTTCCAGGGCTACCTGTTCGCGAAGCCGCTGACCGCGGCCGAGCTCGCCGACAACGTCCACAGGTTCACGGAGCAGGACGCCTTCCTGCATGCAGTAAAGGAGCAACTGTCCCATGGTCAATAACGAAGAATTCATAAGCCGCGTGTTCGCGGGGCGCGCCTTTGCGCTGCTCGACTGCGCGATGGGTACGTCGCTGATGGCGGCGGGCGCCGTGTCCCCCGGCGGGCGCACGGACAGGGCGAGCTTGGACTTCCCCGACGCAGTCGCGGACGTCCACCGGCGGTGCATCCGCGCAGGCGCGCGCATCTTCAAAGCGAACACATTCAACGCGGGGCTTTTGAAAGCGGACACGGCGAAGGACGGCTACGACGCGGAGGAAGCCTGGCGCGCGGGGCTGCGCATCGCGCGGCGCGTGGCGGACGAAGAGGCGGAGGGCGGTTCCGCGCCGCGTGCGCTCGTGGCGTTGGACATCGGGCCGCTCGGGGAAATCGTCGGGTTCACGGACGGGCTCGACCACGCGCGGGCGCGGGAGTTGTTTGCGCGGCTTGCGCGCGTGGGCGCCGAGGAGGGCGCGGACCTCGTCTTCATCGAGACGATGAGCGATCTCGAAGAGCTGAAGGACGCGGTATGGGCGGCGCAAAACGAGACGGCGCTGCCGGTTCTCTGTTCGATGACGTTTGACGCAAGCGGCCACTCGTTCATGGGCGCGACGCCCGCGCAGTTCGGCGAAGAGGCGCGCGGCCTCGGCGTGGCGGCCATCGGCATGAACTGCTCGATCGGACCTTTGGACATGGCGCGCATCCTGCCGGAGCTGCTTGCGGCCGCGGGGGACCTGCCGGTCTTCGCGAAACCGAACGCGGGGCAGCCGCGCGCCGAAAACGGGACGACGGTCTACGACATGACGCCGGCGCGTTTCGCGGAGGAGATGAAAGACGTGCTCGCGCTGGGCGTGCGCATGGCCGGCGGGTGCTGCGGGACCACGCCGGAGATGGTGGAAGCGCTGGGGAAACTCGCGGGAAAGGAGCAGTAGGATGGAGAGACCGAGCTGGGACGAATACTTCATGGGGATCGCGAAGCTGACGGCGGAGCGGTCGACCTGTATGCGGCGGCAAGTCGGCGCCGTGATCGTGCAGGACAAGCACATCGTCGCGACGGGCTACAACGGCGCGCCGCGCGGCATCGACCACTGCGCGGAACGCGGCGGCTGTCTGCGCGAAGAGCTCGGCATCCCGTCGGGCGAGCGGCACGAACTCTGCCGCGCGCTCCACGCCGAGCAAAACGCCATCATCCAGGCCGCGACCTTCGGCCATTCCATCGAAGGGTCGACGATCTATATCACGCATCAGCCGTGCATCATCTGCGCGAAGATGATCATCAATGCGGGCATTGAAAAAATTATTGTGGCGGAAGGCTACCCCGACGAGTACGCGACGGGCATCCTCGATGAGGCCGGCTTGCAGATCGTCTGCATCGGGGCGCAGGAGGAAGATTGACCCGTGATTCTGACGGCGCATGAAATCCAGATCGCGGCGGTCCTCTGCCTGCTGCTCGCGGCGCTCGTCAGCTTTGCGCTGACGCCCGTGTCGCGCCTGTTGGCCGGAAAGCTCGGGCTCATCGACGCCCCCGACGACGACCGGCGCATGCACACGGAGCCGGTGCCGTGCTTCGGCGGCTTTGCCATCGCCGCCGCCTTCACGAT
>JAISTF010000016.1 GCA_031272745.1 Eubacteriales Family XIII. Incertae Sedis bacterium | reverse complement strand
CCTTCACGCCGCCCGCCTGGGGCGTCGGCGTTTTCTTGGTGGATTTGTCTTCTGCCTTGGGGACTCCAAATCCGAAAAAATCTTTAATCATCCTTTTACCGCCCGGTCCCTTTCCAACTCCCGTTAACTTGACAATACAACAAGTATACCGAAATCGTGAAATCCGTCAAGTCAACATACCGGATTTCACGCGGCTTTCGTCAACATTCCTTATTATAATATAGACTTTAGAGAATATTGTCAAAAACTTTCTGCAAACTTTCTATAAACTTTCTTGCTTTTTTCATGATTCTATCCTATAATACAGGGACACGGCGAACAGGGGGCGGATGGCGCCCGAACATTTTCAAGAACAATCCCTTGTAATCAATAACCAAGTTGGATGAATGGATGTCTTGTCGTATTGGAGGATGATATGGACGAAAAAGAACAAGCACTGCTGATGAAGAAGAAGGTCGGCGAACTGCGCACGATTGCGACGGCCTTCGGCATCGAGGGGGCGGAGCGCATGAAGAAGCAGGAGCTTCTCGATCTGCTGATCGACGGTACGCCCGCAGTCTCTTCCGCGGCCCCGCCGCCCACGCCCTCGGCCGCGCCGCGAAAACGGGTCGTACACGAGGAAATCGCAGACCCGGATGTGGTCGTGAGCGCACCGGCTGAAGAAGAAGACAGCGAGGACGACGAAATCGAAACCATCGGGTTCGGAAGCGGTACCGCGCCGTCCGCCGTTCCGTTGCTGTCGGACGACGAAAGCGAAGAGGGAGACGGCGGGGAAGACACGTCCGAAGACGACGGCGAGAACGAAGGCGACGACGACGGCGAAAGCGGCGGCCGCGACCACGACAAGGACAAAAATCGTTATGAAGTCGAAGGCATCCTTGAGCTTTCCGAGAGCGGATTCGGCTTCCTGCGCTTTGAGAATTTCCTGTCCGGACCGAACGACGTCTACGTCGCGCCCGCGCAGATCCGCCGCTTCAACCTGAAGACCGGCGACAAGATTAAGGGCGTCGCGCGCAAGGCAAACGAGGGCGAAAAATTCGGCGCGCTGCTCTACGTGTTCGACGTGAACGGCGACGATCTGAAGGTCGCCATCCATAGGCCGCGGTTCGAGCGCCTGACGCCAATCTTCCCGAACGAACGCATCAATCTCGAGGACGACAATCCGAAAAACCTCGCGATGCGGCTCGTGAACGTCATCTCGCCCATCGGCAAAGGGCAGCGCGGCCTCATCGTGTCGCCGCCGAAAGCGGGCAAGACCGTGCTTCTGAAAAACATCGCCAACACCATCGAAAAGACGCACCCGGAATGCGAGATGATCGTGCTGCTCGTCGACGAGCGGCCCGAGGAAGTCACGGACATGCAGCGCTCGATCAAGGGCGAAGTCATTTATTCGACGTTCGACGAGCTGCCGCAAAACCACGTGAAGGTGGCCGAGATGGTGCTTGCGCGCGCGCAAAGGCTCGCGGAGCACGGCAAGGACGTCGTGGTGCTGCTCGACTCGCTGACGCGCCTCGCGCGCGCCTACAACCTCGTCGTGCCGGCATCCGGACGCACGCTCTCCGGCGGCCTCGACCCGGGCGCGCTCCACAAGCCGAAGAAGTTTTTCGGCGCGGCGCGCAACATCGAAGAAGGCGGGAGCATCACAATCCTCGCGACGGCGCTCGTCGAAACGGGCTCGCGCATGGACGAGGTCATCTTCGAAGAATTCAAAGGCACGGGCAATATGGAACTCACGCTCGACCGGAAGCTGTCCGAAAAGCGCATCTTCCCGGCCATCAATCTGAACAAGTCGAGCACGCGGCGCGAAGACCTGCTCATGGACAAGGAAGAGCTCGAAGCCGTGTGGCTCATGCGGCGCGCGATGTCCAACTACGACACGCAGGAAGTCACGGGCATCATCATCGACCTCATGGCCAAGACGCGCAGCAACCACGACTTCATTCAGATCATCCGGAAGAGGCTCGAGACGTTCGGAAACTGACGCCCGCATGGACTTCAGCAAGATTTTCATCAAAGACGCCCGCCCGACGAAGATCGGCGGGCAAGCCGTCCTCGAAGGCATCATGATGAAGGGCGAGGATCGCACCGCGGTCGTCGTGCGCCTCGAAGACGAGCGGATGCACATCAAGACCGAACGGCTCGCGCCCGCAGGCCGCGCTTCGCGGATCCCCATCGTGCGCGGCGTCGTGAACTTCGCGTCGATGCTCATGCTCGGCATGCGCACGCTCATGTATTCGGCCGAGGTGCTGGAGAAGTACGCGCCCGCGGATGACGATTCGCCGGATTCTCGGGACAAGCCCGAGAATGACAATGACGGGGGGGCATCCCCCTTCGGCGCCGCCATGATCTTCGCGGTCCTCATCGCCGTCGCCTTCGTCGTCGGCGTCTTCATCGTCGTTCCGACCGTCGCGGTCAACTGGTTCCAGGGCTTCACGGAAAACGCGGTGGCCCTCAACCTCTTCGAAGGCGTGCTGCGCATCGCGCTGTTCGTCGCCTACATCGTCTGCATCTCACGCATGAAGGACATCCGCACCACGTTTGAATACCACGGCGCGGAGCACGAGACGATCCACTGTTACGAAAGCGGCCTGCCGCTGACGCCGGAAAACGCGGACAGCTTCGAGACGCTGCACCCGCGCTGCGGCACGTCGTTCCTGATGTTCGTCATGATCATCGCGCTGCTGCTGTTTTCCCTGCTCGGCTGGCCGTCGCTGCTCTACCGCGTGCTGTCGCGCATCATCTTCATCCCGCTCATCGCCGGCCTCTCGTACGAACTGCTGCGCTACGCGGGCCGCGCGGACAACGCCTTCGTCCGCGTCATGAGCGTGCCGGGCCTGCTGCTGCAAAAACTCACGACGCGCAAGCCGACGCACGACCAGCTCGTCGTAGCCATCGCCGCGCTGAAGGCCGTGCTCGTCCCGCAGGACACAGAGGAATACGAAGGCTTCTGCGACGAAGACGGCGCCCTGCTGCCCGAAGAACCGCACGCGGACGATGCGCCCCTCGCTGAATGACCTCCTGACGGACGCCGCCTCCCGCCTGCGCGCCGCCGGCGTCGAAAACGCCCGCCACGACGCGGAAGAGCTGCTGTGCCGCGCCTGCGGCCTCGAAGACCGCTCCGCTCTTTTTTTGAATAACGATGGCAAAGCGGAGCCCGCCTTGCTTTCCGTTTTTTCTTCCTATATAGAAAGGCGCGCCGCGGGCGAGCCGCTGCAATACATCATGGGTGAGGCGTGGTTTTACGGACGCCGGTTTGCCGTGCGGCCGGGCGCGCTCATCCCGAGGCCGGAGACGGAGCTGCTCGCGGAGCGGGCCGTCGCGCGTTTGCGGGATACGGAGCGGCGCGTCATGGATTTGTGTACGGGCAGCGGGGCGATCGCCGTCACGCTCGCGCTGGAATGTCCCGAGGCGCGCGTGACCGCGACGGACGTCTCGGAAGCCGCGCTCGCCTGCGCGCGCGAAAACGCGGCGGCGCTCGGCGCGACGGAACAGATTGAGTTCCTTCACGGCGACCTGTTCGCGGCGTTGGATTTTCAGGCGGCATCCTGCCGCCCGTTCGATTTGATTGTTTGCAACCCGCCCTACATCCCGACGGGCGTCATCGACACGCTGCA
>JAISTF010000198.1 GCA_031272745.1 Eubacteriales Family XIII. Incertae Sedis bacterium | reverse complement strand
GGCAGACCGAGCCCCGTGCCGCCGAAGCGCCGCGTGATGCTGCCGTCGCCCTGTTCGAAGGCTTCGAAGATCGCGTCCAAGGCGTCGGGCTCGATGCCGATGCCCGTGTCGCGCACCGTAAAGCGCACGCGCGCCGTATCGCCCGTGTTTGCTTCCGCGTCTCCGTCTACCACACGCTCGATGCGCAGCTCGATGTTTCCGCCCTCCGGCGTGAATTTCACCGCGTTGCCGAGCAGGTTGATGAGCACCTGCCGCAACCGCAGCGAATCGCTGACGACCGGCTCGTCAAGCGACGGGTCGAAATGCGTTTCCAAGGAGATGCCTTTGTCCTCGCAGCGCGGCAGGATGATGTCGCGCACCGTGGCGCCGAGCCGCAGGAGGTCGACGGGCTCCTCCGTGATGTCGATTTTGCCCGCCTCGATCTTCGAGAGGTCCAGGATGTCGTTGAGCAGCCCAAGCAGATGCTGCGAGGAATTTTCGATTTGCGTCACATGCTCGCGGATGTCTTCGATTTCCGGCGAGGACTCGGCCACCTCGCCGAGCTTCTTCTCGACGATGTTCGTGACGCCGATGATCGCGTTCATCGGCGTGCGGATCTCATGGCTCATCCGCGCGAGGAATTCACCTTTCGCGACGTTCGCGCGGTTTGCATCGTCGACCGCCTTTTCGAGCTGCAGGCGGTTTTCCGCCATCTCTGTCACGTCCGTCGACGTGATGATGTAGCCGACCTTCTTGCCGTCCTTGTCATACAGATATTTCGCGTCGCCGCGGTAATACCGCCCGTCCTGCCGGTTGTAGTAGACCGCAGGCTCCTCTCCCGAGTCGAGTGCCGTGACGGGGCAGAACGGCGTATGGTACGGGTAGATGCTGTTGTCGAAATACGGCTTGCCGATCACATCCTCGAGCTTGCGCCCCATCGCGGCGAGCGCGAGATCGTTCATATAGATCATGTTCAGGTCGTTGTCCGTGATGACGAGCGGCGTGTGCACGCTCTCCGTGATGCTGTCCGCCATGTCGTCGATGCTGTCCGCGAGCTCGCCGAACTCGTCCTTGCGCTCCGTGCGGAAGCGGAACCGCCGGTCGCCCGTGCGGAAGCGCGTCACGCCGCGGATGAGCAGGTAGACGTTGTTCGCGATGAACGACGCCATCCAGATCGCGATGAAGATCACGAGCACGACGATGACCGCCGTCGTCGCGACGAGCTGCACGGTCGTCGCCGAGAGACTGTCCGTGATGGCCGTCTGCGTATCCGCCGACGCCGTCGCGATCTCGTCGTTCGCCTGTTTGATCGACAGGTCGAGCTTCTCCGCCGTCTCCTGCGCGGGGCGCTGGAAATCCTCGAGGCCCGCGCCGATCGTCACCATCGCAAAACCGCGCATCGAATAACCGTTTTCCTCGGATGGCGCATATTGCCCCGTGTAATACGGGATCGCGGCTGCCGTGGTGAGCTTATAGAGGCCGGACCACAGGATGTAGAAAGAGCCCGAGCCGCCGTCTTTCGTGAGGTCCATCCAGCCCGTGCACTGCGGCGCCGTGTTGAGGTAGCGCCCGTCGAGGCCTACGTAGCCCGCGGCCGTAAGCGCGGCGGAAGGCTTGTTGGAGCGCGACTGCTCATGGAAGACGGGCACGTCCGGCAGCAGGTCGTCCACGCCCGCGTAGGACGCGTCGGGGACCTGCGGGTCGTTGACCAAGGACGGCCACGCCGCCTCGAGGTCGGCGAGGCTTTCGCCTTGGACGCGCGTCAGGAGTTCTTCGTAGATCGAGTTTTCGAGCCACGGGATCTGCTCGCTCCCCGTCTCGGGGTCGTAGCCTACGATCGAGTGGTGGCGCGGGTGGCAGATGCTGCGGCTCTGGTAGTCCCAGATGAAGGCGTAGTTGCCGTCGTACGCGTTCGACAATTCCTTGTAGCGCGTATTCATCGGCGTGATGTGATCCGTGAACTCCATGATGTGGTCGTGATTCAGCGCGAAGCTCACATAGCCCGTGATGGCGCCCGCGTCGTCCGTGACGGGCGTCACCCAGCGCACGACGCCCTCGAAACGGACACCGTTCGGGTTTTCCTCGCCCGCGAAGGCTTCCTCCGTCGGGCGGAATGACAACCCCGCGATTTTCTTTTTCAATGCTTCCACGCGTTCAAACAGGGCGGGGTCCGTCACGCCGGAATCCCGCACCGCGTCCTCGATCAGCGCGATCGCCGCGTCCGCCGTCCCCTTCATCAGCGCGTCGCAGGCCGCCTGGTCTTTCGTGCCACCGGATACGTCGACGTCGATCTTCGGAATGCCCTCGGATTTGAGCGTGCCGAGCTTCAGCGCGAGCGCGCCCGCGCCGCTGGGCTCGTCCGCGTCCTCGCCGTCGGCCGCGGCGGTCAGCGCCGTGATTTCCGCGTTGATAGCGGAAAGGATCATCTGCTTCGGCGTATACATGCCGATGAAATGCGAGGGGACGTATTCGCCGACGACGTCCGACACATAGATTTCGCCGGGCGCGAGGTCGAAGATCTCTTCCCCGTAGGTCTCCGATCCCGCGTACGTCGCGCTCTTGTCCGTCACATCGATGAGCGCGGGGGTCATCGGGTGCTTCGTTTTCGTTGACTTGGACGCGACGACCTTTACCTGCTCCTTCCCGTCCAATCCGATGAACGCGATTTCGTCGTAGTAAGGGATCGTCGTGAATTCAAACGTGTCCGGCGGGCGGTAGTGGAAGCTCGCGCCGTCGACGACGTCGTTGTTTTCGGGATTCGACGAAATCTCGATGGGCGGCGCCTCTTCGGGCTCGTCCGTCCGCACCCAGCTCATGCCGTCTTCCGCGAGATCCCACGTCCCTTTTTCGACGACGTTTCCGGATTTGGCCTCAATGAAATGCCGATAGTTTTCCTCGTTCGGTTCGAGCGTCGCCAGATACCGGATGTCGTTGTCGCGGCTGTACAGGAAATTGGCGACTTCCATCGCCGTGTCCGTCGTGATGCGCTCAATCTGCTCGATGGCGCTCGCGTTCAGCGACTCGCGTGAGTCTGAGACGGCGAGCTCTCCCGTCTCGGAGATTGTCTGGTTCATGCTTTCGGAAAGCGCCTGCGTCCGCGCCTGGATGTCCTCTCCGAGATGCGCAAACTGGTTCCACGCGATGAGCAGCAGGATGACGAGCGGGACGATCTTGACGAGCAGGAAAATCACGATCAGCTTCGTGCGCATACTGACGCCGAAACGATCCATGAACGCGTCCAGACCGGCGCTCAAACGGTCGCCAAAATTTCGCAATGCGGAAATCATACGGATATTATACCCGCGGATCCCGCATATGAAACAAATTTATGCAATGATTATTCGTAAATCTCCACGGCTTTTTTCATAGCCTCGATGATGGGCAGGTGCTGCGGGCATTCCCCTTCGCATTTGCCGCATTCGACGCAGGCGGAAGCCTTCGTCTTCAGGAACATGCCGTATTCGTTTTTCAGTTTCGGATTTTGCGCGAACACCGTCCAGTTGTTGACGAGATCCATGACCGACGGAATCTCGATCTCCGCCGTGCAGGGCAGGCAGTAACGGCAGCCCGTGCAGGGGTAGGGGATGAGGCTGTTGTATTCGGCCGCGAGGTCGTCGAGGATCTTCAGCTCCTCCGCCGTGAGGCCGCCCGCGTCCGCGTCCGACAGCACGCGCAGGTTCTCTTCGACCTGGGCCATATTGCTCATGCCCGAGAGGATCGTCATGACGCCGGGCAGGTTGGCGGCCCAGCGCAGCGCCCACTCCGCGGGCGTGCGGCCTTTGCCGAGCTTGTCCCAATACTGCTTGACGGA
>JAISTF010000144.1 GCA_031272745.1 Eubacteriales Family XIII. Incertae Sedis bacterium | reverse complement strand
CGGGGACGGCGCGTTATTGCACGATCCGGCGGCAGATTCCCGCAAGCAACGCCTTCGTGCCGCCGACCGCCGGCCTGATTCTCGCGGCCGAAGTCGTCAAGGACTTGATTCACGGGGCGCGGTGACGCCCCATGCGCGGCGCGCAATCTTCCGGCCGGCCGCACGGAAATTGCGGCGGAAATGCCACACGAACAGGGCCACAATCACAAACAGGGCGACCAACAAAAATACCGACACGACGCGCCACACTTCCTCGACGGTCGCGCCGTCCTTCAGGCTCCCGAACAGGCCGTCGTCGAGCGGCACGTCCGCGTCCTCGATGGGCGCGACGTTTTCGGCCATGATGCCGTCCTGCGAGGCGCCGTCCGCAGCCGCGGATTCGTCCGCGCCGCCTGTGCCTGCCGCGCCGCCTGTGCCGGCGGCCGCATCGCTCGCCGAGGCGTCCGTCGTGCCGTCCGTGCCCGCGGTCGTGCCGCTGCCCGCCGCGCTCGCCGTACCCGTGGCCGCGCTGTCCGTCGTTCCCGACGTCCCTGTTCCGCCATCGCCGCCGCCCGACGTGCCCGACGTCCCGCTGCCGCTGCCCGTCGCGCTCGCCGCCGTCGGCGTATACACCGCGACGACCACATAGACCGGCACCCCGCCGACCACTTCCTCCGTCGTGTACGTCGACTCGGCCGCGACATACGTCGTCGTCTGCACCGTCCCCGTGCCGCGGTACTCGACCGTCGCCTTGTACGCCGTCGGCAGCCCGAGCGCGTCAAACGCCGTCGCCTCGAAATGCACCCCGCCGCGCACAAGCTCGACCGCCGAGCCGCCGTCCTCAGCGTCAAAGAGGCGCGTGGCGGGAATCTGCTCCACGTCGTTGGTCGGCAGTCCGTTCAGCTCCGGATAGTCCTCGGGCAACAGCACGCGAATCACGCCCGTCGCCGCCGTCTTCGGGGACGGCACGAGCTGGATGTTCGGAATCTTCTCGCGCAGCAGCGCCGCGTCCTCCTCGGAGATCTCGCCCGGAATGGTCCAGGTGTACGTACGCGTCACGGGCAGTTCCTTTTCGAGCACGGGCGCCCGCTGCTCCGCCAGCTCGTAGATGCGCCCGCCGACGTCGATGGCGTCCGGCACGTCGAGGCTCCCCTCCTCGCCTTCCGAATAACGAAACTCCAGCGTGATGTTTTCGCCGTCCGTCGCCGTCGTGCCGTAGGCCGTCTGCGGCGCACAGAGGACGGCGGCGCACAGCAGGATGGCCGCCATCCATTTTTTCAAATTGACGCGTCTCGTGATCATACGCCCGCAGCCCTCCGTAGACGCCGGCGGCGGCTGGCAGAGCGGGAGCTCCGCAGACGCCCGTGCGCCGTCCCGCGCAAACGCCGCGTCCGCAATGCGATCCACACGCCGGCGACACAGGCGATCGCAACCAGTATCCACAGCAGCGGGTGCGCCGCGTCGCCCGTACGCGCGGCCTTGCCGCCGGACGCCGCCGAGCCGGTGCCCAACGCGCTTCCGCTTCCCGTCGCCCCGCCGGAGCCGCCCGCCGCGCCGTCCCCCGACGCAAGCGGCGTGCCCTCATCCGTGAGCGACACGGCCTTTGCCCCCTTCTTCGTCGACGGGACCACTTTCGGCGTATTCGTTTCGGAAATCACCGAAAGCGGGCCCGTCGTGCCATCGCCCCCCGCCTGCACCCCCTCGACTGCAATTTCTTTCGTAATGACCGCATCCTGGTCCGCGTCCGTCAGCGTCACTTCCTGCCCGTCCAAGGTGATCTTCGTCGACGCGCGCGCGATCGCCGACGAGACGATGTTTTCGCCCGCAAACGGCCGCACCGCCGCCACGAGGTACGACGCGGGCTTGAGCCCCTGCGCCTCCGCCGCGCCCGCCGCGTAGTCGGGCTGCGTCGGCACCGGTGTCCAGTCGACCGCCGCCGGAGACAGTCCCGCGTTGTTGTGATTCTTCACCGTCGCGACCTTCGCCGCATCCGCCGCGCTCATCCACTCGTCCGCGACGATGGCGCCCGTCAGCGGGTCGCGGTGCTCCAGATTCAGCGACGTGTCCGCATAATTCTTGCTCGTGAACCCGACCTCGACCGCGCCGTACACAAACCGCAGCGCCGTGACCGCTTCCCCCTTCGCCTCGTTGAGCCCGAGCTCCGAGGCTTCGAGCAGCGTCTGCTCCGTCGTGCTCAGCCCCGCGCGCCACGTCCGCCACTCGTCGTCCCCCGCCTTGTACAGCACGTCGAACAGCCCGTCGACGTCGCCCCACACCACGGGCGTCGCGAGCTTCAAGAGCCGCACCTGGTTCGTCCCGCCGACGTTTTCGAGCGGGTCCTCGACGACGAATTCATCCGCAGGCACCGACGCGATCAGCCGGAAGTCGATGTCATAGCGGTAGCTCTCCTCGCCGACATTCCGGAATCCGTCCTCACGCTCCGTGTCCGAAAACGCCGCGCTCGTGCGCCGGATCGTGTCCTTGTCGACCTGGCACGGAATCAGCGTCAGCTGCGCATAGTCATGGTCGTCCTCATCCTGTCCGGCCGTGGGCGTCGCGTCCGCCGCGCCGTCGCCGTCCGCGTCCGGGAAGCGATGTTCATCGACCTCGTTGTCCTTCGGCGTCCCGTCGTTGTCCCTCTCGTCATCCGGCACGGAATCCACGTCCGGCACGGGGTTGCCGTTCTCATCCTGCATCAAAGCGACCTCGGCGAAGTTCGTCATCAGACCCTCGGGCAGCGAATCCCCGAAGTCCACCTTGACGATCAACGGCAGGTAGCAGGAACTTCCGCCCTGCCCCGAGGCTTCCAGCACGATGGGCGGGCCGCAATAACGTATCCGTCGTTGCCCCTCGTCCGCCCATTCCCACAGGCCCGCGTTTGACCAATTCCGCCCCTCGGGAACGAGCGACGGCGAGACCGCAAACCCCGGGTCGAAGCGCAGACCGGCCGGCAGATAGTCGACGATGCCGCCCGTGGGAATCACCGTGCGGTTCGGGCTCTGGTTGAAGATGTCGATGCGGAAAAAGACCGTGTCGCCGTCCCAGACCGGCACCGGCCCCGTCGAAGGAATCTCTTCCCCGCCCTCGCCGAGCGGCGCCTCGTACGTGAAGCGCGGCGTGCCCCCCGCGTCCGTGCGCTCGACGCGCTTGACCCATTTGCGCAGCGCGACGTCATACCAACGGTCCCCGCCCTCGCCGGGCGGCTTCGCCGTGTTCAGCACGCGCACGGGATATTCGTTGGCGTTCCAGACGACCCGTCCCGCATCCGCGGCGTCCGCCGTCTCCACGGCTTTGACCTTCCCCGTCGACCCGCTGAGCGTGACCGTGATGGACTCCGAAAGCCCCGCGTATCCGGACGGCGGCGATGTCTCCGTCACGACGAGCCGCATGTCGACCACGCCGCCCTCGCCGTCCGACCACGGAAGCTGGTCTTCCATATACATCGACAGCGTGACGAGCAGCCGCCCGTCTTCCCCCGTCGTGAACGTCTGCCCCGCAAGGGCTTCGTTCAGCTTGTCCGCAAGCGCGCGGTACGCCGCCCCGTCGCTGTCCTTCACGTCCGCTGCCACGGTAAACACCGCGCCGGGCAACGGCGCCATCGACACGGCGTTCGCCTTTTCGATGACGAAATTGCCACGATACGGGTTGACCGTCCCGTTGGCCCAGCCGCCCGTCGCGACACGCGCCGTCGTGTCTTCCCAAGTGACATCCGTGCCCGCGTCCGCGCCGACGAGATCGAGACGGTTGTGCGTGTTATTCACGTATTTGCCTTCCTCGTCCGGCACGGGCTTTGTGAAATAGCCGATCGCGAGCGTCCGGCCGTAGACCGCATCCGTGTTCATCGTGATCTCAAACGTGCCCGCCGTCTCGTCGACCGTGATCGCGCACACGTCCTCGGGGGACACGGGCGTCAGATAACCGTCCGGCACCGCACCCGCCGCCGCGTTCGGCGCATAGAGCATCGCGTTCATCCACGCTTCGATCGCCTGCGTGTTCGACGCGTACGGGTTGGCCGCGCCCGGGTCTTTGTAGATCGGATTTTCGCGGATGAGGTCGTTCCAGATGACCTCCGTGTTCACATAATAGAGCTTGAACCACGCCTGGTCCGTCGCCGCCGCGCCGACCGTGCGCCCGTAGAATCCGCCCGCCTCGTCGACCGTGATCGCGTTGCCGACGACGGGCTTGGGCAGCGCTTCGAAGCCGAGTTCATTCCTCGACTCCGGATGGCCGATGTCGACGCCGCCATCGTTTTCGCCGGGCGTCAGCGCGCGCAGCCACGTCGGCGTCGCGCCCGTGCTCGTATCCCGCAGCGTGAACGTCTCCGTCTGCGGCAGGGCATGGTCCGCGTCGTCCGCGCAGGCCGTCCAGTCCACATAGCTTGTATGCTTGTGCTGGTTGATGGCGACCCACCAGAAATACAGCGTGTCCTGCGGCGCGGCAGCGCCCGTCACGGGGACGCCCAGCTTGTCGTGGCCCGGCAGCTCTTCCTCATAGGGGTCCTTCGTTTCCGGCACCACGGTCGTGCCGCCCGACGGCTCGCCGCCGTCCACGTTCAGCGACCAGACCACGGACTCGCCCGCGTGCCCGCCGCCCTCCGCCGCGTAGGTGAACGCCCAGCGCCCGCCGCCCTGCACCGGATTTCCCTCGGTGCCCGAGAGCGGCCCGTCCGCCGCGAGCCCGTCGAAGAGGAACCGCAGCACGACGCGCTTGTAGACGGCCGTCGCGTATTTCGCGCCGTCGTCCTTCGCCTCGTTGGTGGAGTAGTAAAGATTCGCGGTCGCCGTGTCCTTGTTGGTCCAGACCACATGGCCGATGGTCTGGCCGTTGTTGTTTTTCAGGATCGGCCCGTAGTAGGTTTCGAGCTGCTGCATGACCGTCGCGGGCACGTCGCCGAGCCCGAGGTCGAGCACGATGTCGAAATAATCGTCCTTCGCGATGACGTCGTCCGCCGTTGCCAACTGCCAGTCGAAGCGCACGCCGAAGTTCTGTCCGTCCACGTCGCCCGCGAACGGCGGGTCTTCGTCGGGGTCGAAACCGGCGGTGAAGACCACCTCGCCGAGCACGACCGTGCCGGTGATGTTGTGCTCGTCCCCCGTGTCCGGAAGCGGGATCGGCGCGTCGTCCGCGAAGGCCAAACCGATCGGAAACGCGGAAAACAGGACGACGAAAAAAAGCAGGACCGGCACCCGGATTTTGCGGGATGCGGCGCGCAGGGTTCTTATCCACCTTCGCACTGTCTTTTTCAAATGTACCTCACCTACCAAAGATGTTTTGAGAATAACAAAATCGGACAGCGCGTAGGTTACAGTCGCGTTCCCGCGGGATTAAGCAATTGTGGATTCTTGATTACAGAAAAAAGACGGCGGGCGGGGCTACACCATCTGCATTTGCGCAAAGCCGACGAGGATGAGGACCACGCAGTAGACGATGAGCGGGATGCTCGTGAGGCCGTAGCGGTAGGTGCGCTCGTAGTAGGCCGCGCCCTCCCGCATCCACGGCGCGATGTGTTTGCGGCGCGCGAGCAGGATGACGACGAAGGCGATGCCGCAGACGACGATCGCGATGCCGTAGGCCGCCTCGACCTTCGGGGAAATCACCGCGAGCATCGACAGACCGTTCACGAGGATGTGCAGCGCGATCGAGCAGCGCAGCGTGTAGCGGCTCGCCGCGTAGCCGAGCAGCAACCCGACGACGAAGGCGAACGGCACCTGCGCGATGAGCATATGGAAGAAGCCGAAGCACAGCGCCGAGATCAGCACCGCGAAGTTTTCGCCGTATTTGCGCAGCGCGCCGAGGACGCCGCCGCGGAAGACGAGCTCCTCGAAAATCGGGCCGACGAGGACGATGTAGACGAGGCCGACGGGGTTGCCGATGAACTGCTCGATGGTGCTGGAATAACTGTCCATGACGGACATGCCGGCCGGCGCGAGCAGCTTTTCGACGAGCTGGATGATGAGGGCGTAGGCGCATTGGATCGCCTGCGTGCCGAGCAGCAGCGTGATGAAGATGCCGGGCGTCAGGCGCGCGCGCATCGGCAGCGCGAGGTCGCCGAAGAAACGTTTTTTGCGGTAGATGAGAAAGACGAGCGGGCCCGCGACCGCGCCGGCCATCGTCGCGGCGGACAGCAGCGTCGGCGACAGGAAGCGGCTCATATCCTCCATGAAGAGCTTCATGATGTCCTCATAGTTGCCGGTCGTCGCGCCCCGCACGATGCCCTGGATCACATCGGGGTTCGAGAAGATGGCGGAGACCGTGACGACCGCGACAACGAGCATGTTCACGATGAGCGCAAACGCGCAGAACAGCACGACGTGCCGCACGTCGCGTTTCACGTCGCGCCGGAAAAGCCGCCAGTCAAAATTTGTGGTATCCAAACGATTCATTGTGAGATATAGTATATCATATCGAAAAGGAGCACATGATGAACAGAAACAACCTGTCTTTACTCACCGACTTCTACGAGCTCACGATGGCCGGCGGCTACCTCGAATCCGGCATCGCGCACGAGACCGCTTACTTCGATTTGTTTTTCCGGCGCGTGCCGGACGGCGGCGGGTTCGCGATTTTCGCCGGGCTTGCGCAGGTTATTGAATATTTGGAAGGACTGCGCTTCGACGAAGAGGACATCTCCTTCCTGCGGGAGAAAGGCGGCTTCTCCGAGGCGTTCTTGGACTACCTCGCGGACTTCGAATTTCGCTGCGACGTGTGGGCACCGCCCGAGGGCACGCCGATCTTCCCGGGCGAGCCGGTCGTGACGGTGCGCGGGCCGTTGCTCCAGGCGCAGTACATCGAGACGATGCTGCTGCTGCTCGTGAACCACCAGAGCCTCATCGCGACGAAGGCAAACCGCATCGTGCGCGCGGCGGCCGGACGGTCGGTCATGGAGTTCGGCACGCGCCGGGCACATGGCTCGGCGGCGGCCGTGCTCGGCGCGCGCGCGGCGTACATCGGCGGCTGCATCGGCACGTCCTGCACGGTTTGCGAACGCGACTACGGCATCCCCGCGCTCGGCACGATGGCGCATTCGTGGGTGCAGTGCTTCCCGTCGGAATACGAGGCGTTTTCCGCGTACGCGCGGCTTTACCCGGACAACTGCACGCTGTTGGTCGACACATACAGCGTGCTGAAATCCGGCGTGCCCAACGCCATCCGCGTCTTTCGCGAACAGCAGCCCGCGCAGATGGCCATCCGCATCGACTCGGGCGACGCGACCTACCTCTCGAAGCACGCGCGCGCGATGCTCGACGAGGCGGGCTTCCAGCAGTGCAAGATCGTCCTGTCCAACTCGCTCGACGAGTGGCTCATCCGCGACATCCTGCTGCAGGGCGCACAGATTGACTCGTTCGGCGTCGGCGAGCGCCTCATCACGGCGGCGGCCGACCCCGTCTTCGGCGGCGTGTACAAGATGGCCGGCGTCGAGAAGGACGGCGTCATCGTCCCGAAGATGAAAATCAGCGAAAACGTCGAGAAGATCACAAACCCCGGCTTCAAGCGCCTCTACCGCCTCTTCGACAAAAGCACGGGCCGCATGGTCGCGGACGTGATCACGCTCGCGCACGAGCCCGCGCCGGCCGGCGACGACTATGTGATCTTTGACCCGAGCTTCACCTGGAAACGCAAGCGGCTCTCCGGCTTCACGGCGCGGGAAGTCCACGTACCGATCTTCGAAGGCGGCCGCTGCGTCTACACGCCGCCGCCCGTCGCCGCCGTGCGCGACTACTGCCTCGCGCAGATCGGCACCCTCTGGGAAGAGACCCTGCGCTTCGAAAACCCCCAGACCTACTACGTCGACCTCTCCCAGGAACTCTGGGAACTCCGCACCCGCATCATCGAAGAGCACCAGACGTAGGGGTCACCGCCGTCACTCCGCCCAGGCGGCGCTGTCGGTGAAGACGAGGATGCGGTCTTTGACGTCGATGAAGCCGCCTTCGATGGTGGCGGCGCGCTCGCTGCCGCCGGGCTCCTTGAAGCGCAGCTCGCCCGCCGCGCCCGCGCCGCCCGCGAGCAGCTTCACGCCCCAGACGTGGTTGGCCATGAAGCCTTCTTCGCCCGAGGTGGTCTTGACGATCACGATTTCCGCGTCGCCTTTGTAGAAGCGCGCCTCGGGCGTCACGATTTCAAAAGGAAAGGACTTCGCCATGCCTGCCGCCTCGCCCCGCTACGCCTGCTTCGCGCGCTCGACGACCTCGTCGATGCTGCCCGCGAAGAGGAAGAGCTGTTCGGGGATGTCGTCGTGCTTGCCGTCGAGGATCTCGCGGAAGCTGCGCACCGTCTCGGCGATCGGGATGTATTTGCCCGGCATGCCCGTGAACGCCTCCGCGACGCCGAACGGCTGCGAGAGGAAGCGCTGGATCTTGCGCGCACGGTTCACGATGACCTTGTCCTCGTCGGACAGCTCGTCCATGCCGAGGATCGCGATGATGTCCTGAAGCTCCTTGTAATGCTGGAGCACTTCCTGCACGGCTCTGGCCGTCGAATAATGCTCCTCGCCGATGATCAGCGGGTCCATGATGCGGCTCGTCGATTCGAGCGGGTCGACCGCCGGATAGATGCCGAGCTCGGTGATCGCGCGCGACAGCACCGTCGTCGCGTCCAAATGCGCGAACGTCGTCGCCGGCGCGGGGTCCGTGAGGTCGTCCGCGGG
>JAISTF010000143.1 GCA_031272745.1 Eubacteriales Family XIII. Incertae Sedis bacterium | reverse complement strand
CGCACAGGCTCCCCCCAGGGGGGGGCCCCCCGGAGCATGCGCACAGGCCGGCCCCGCGCAGGATGACAAATTTTTTCTACAGCCCGCGCGTGGCGATGTGGGTGAAGGCGGTGTAGAGGACGGGGACCAAGAGGACGGTGGCTGCGAGGACGAGGCGTTTGTCCGTGAGGTGCCTGCGGAGCGGCAGCTTCCAGCCCGTGACGGCGAGCAGGACGGAGGGCCAGACGGGGAGGAAGTAGCGGCCCTGGATGCCGAGGATGACGCCGGAGCCGACGGGGGTCCAGGAGACGAACATGATGAGCAGCGTGCCGAAGGCGGCGATGAGGAACAACAGGGCGAAGAGGATGCGCTCCTTGCGCGAGAGGGATTTTTCCGTATCCGTCCGGAAGCCGGCGAGGATGGAGAGGGCCAGGAAGGCCTCAATGATGACCTTATTGACAGAGACTTCGAGGTGGCCGAGCTCGGCGCCGATCATCGAATTCAGGTAGAACTCCCAGAACTGTTTGATCGTGTGCCAGCACATTGCGGCGAAGAAGCGCGGGGTCTCCGTGATGTCGGCGAACGTGTAGAACGGCCCGTCGCCGTAGGTGATGACGGGCACGCCGCCGTCGCCGCGGTGCAGGTAGTTCCACCCCACGAGCGCGAGCGCCGCGAAAAACACGAGGACGACCGCGATTTTGAACACGATTTCCTGATGTTTGGTGACAAAACATGTCCGTGGCAGCAGGAAGACGAGCAGGAAAAACGGCAGGAACACCACCTTCGGCGGGCCGAGCAAAAAGACCGTCGCCAAAAACAGGATCAACTCCACGGGCCGCGCGGGGCCTTCGAGCCGTGTGAGCCGCAGGTACTGCGCGAGCGCGAGAAATCCGAGCGCGATCGTCACTGTGTCGTACGACAGCGACGGCGCCTGTTGGAGACAGAGCGGGTAGAGCGCGACGAGCGCAAACACGCCGCCGCCGAAGGGCGCGATGCGGATGGCGGCCCAGACCGCCGCCGCAAAGCACAGCAGGTTGAACAGCCGCCCGAGCAGCACGAGCCATTCCGGGGACAGCGAAAACCCGCGCGCAATCAAAAATCCGAGCGTCTGCGGGTAGTAAACATACGGATAGGGCACGCCCGCGAAACGGTCCCCCTCGTAGGACGAGAGCAGCCCGCCCGTCGGCCGCGGCCCCGTCAGCCCCTCGTAGAAGCTCTCGTAGGATCGCGCGTCGGGAAACGGGTAGTGGTAGCGGTAGTATATCCGCAGATCCGCCAGCCGCAGCGGAATCGTCTCGGGGTTGGTGATGTCGTCCCCGAGCGCCGCGTCGACGTTTTGGTAGGTCGCCGCGAAATGCACGGGCTCGTCCGGCACCGCGTTCGGCGGAAAGACGAAGGTGAACAGGCAGCCGAAGAAGAGCACGAGGATGAACGCCATCTTCGCGAGCGACACGCGCGGACAGAGCTGCATCAAGGCCGCGAGCAGGACGCCGACGCCGCAGCACACGGCCAAGGCCGGAAAAAACCGCGCCGTCAGCGCCGAGGCGCCGAAGGTTCCGCGGAACGCGAGCGTCGCTACCGCGAAGAGCGCCGACGGAATGAGGACAAAAGGCAGTTTCTTGGTTGCAAATTCCATAGCGTATAGTATATCATGTATAGAAGACGCAACTGCATGGCGACAGGGATTGGAGGACGTATGAAAGGCATTATTCTCGCGGGCGGCAAAGGCACGAGGCTGTACCCGATGACCAAGGCGGTCAGCAAACAGCTGCTCCCGATTTACGACAAACCGCTCATCTACTACCCGCTTTCGATCCTGCTGCTCGCGGGCATTCGCGAGGTGCTGATCATCTCGACGCCGCAGGACATCGGCAGCTACGAGGCGCTGCTCGGCGACGGGGACGATTTCGGCGTCGAGCTTTCCTACAAGATTCAGACCGAGCCGCGCGGGCTCGCGGACGCGTTCCTGCTCGGCGAGGAGCACATCGGCTCCGACAACGTCTGCCTCATCCTCGGCGACAACCTCTTCTACGGGCAGTCGCTGTCGGCCATCCTCGACGATGCCGTCGCGCAGATCGAGGGGCAGGGCGGCGCGATGGTCTTCGGCTATCCCGTCAAGGACGCGCGCGCCTACGGCGTCGTCGAATTCGACGAGCACAACAATGTGATTTCCATTGAAGAGAAGCCCGCGCAGCCGAAGAGCAAATACGCGGTGCCGGGCCTGTATTTCTACGACAACGACGTGGTCGACATCGCGAAGAACGTCGTGCCGTCCGCGCGCGGGGAAATCGAAATCACGTCCGTGAATAATGCGTATCTCGAGCGGGGCCGCCTCAAAGTGCAGTTGCTCGGTCGGGGGATGGCGTGGTTGGATACCGGCTCGCCGGACGGAATGCTGAAGGCGGCGGAATTTGTCGAGGCTGTGCAGTCGCGGCAGGGGTTTTACATTTCGTGTCTCGAAGAAATCGCGTGGCGCAAGGGCTTCATTGATGACGGGAAGCTGCGGGAGCTCGGGGACGGGCTGAAGATGACGGAGTACGGGCAGTATTTGCTGTCGCTGTTGGATGTGTACGGGGGGCGGCAGAATGCCCCCCCTACAGGGAGGTTGACGGAATGAAGATTTTGGTAACGGGCGCAGCCGGGTTCATCGGGGCGAATTTTGTGTATTATGAGCTCGCGAAGCATCCGGAGGATGTGATCGTCGGGTTCGATTCGCTGACGTATGCGGGCAATATGGAGACGCTTCACGATGCGCTGGAATCGAATCCGGCCCAGCTTGGCGGGTTTCGGTTTGTGCGGGGGGACATCACGGATCGCGAGGCTGTGGACGCGCTGTTTGCGGCCGAGAAATTTGACATCGTCGTCAACTTCGCGGCCGAGTCGCATGTCGACCGCTCCATCGAGGATCCCGGCGTCTTCCTGCGCACGAACATCCTCGGCACGCAGGTGCTTATGGACGCGGCGCGGAAATACGAAGTGGGGCGCTACCACCAGGTCTCGACGGACGAGGTCTACGGCGACCTGCCGCTCGACCGGCCGGATCTGCTCTTTACGGAGGAGACGCCGATCCATACGAGCTCGCCGTACTCGGCGTCGAAGGCGTCCGCGGATTTGCTCGTGCAGGCGTACATCCGCACGTTCGGCCTGCCCGCGACGATCTCGCGCTGCTCGAACAATTACGGCCCCTATCAATTCCCCGAGAAGCTCATCCCGCTGATGATCGCGAACTGCCTCGCGGACAAGCCGTTGCCCGTCTACGGCGAGGGGCTCAACGTCCGCGACTGGCTCTACGTCGAGGACCACTGCAAGGCCATCGATCTCGTCATGCGCAAGAGCAAGGTCGGCGAGGTGTACAACATCGGGGGGCACAATGAGATGAAAAACATCGACATTGTGAAGCTGATCATTCATTATTTGGGGAAATCCGAGGATCTCATCACCTACGTCACGGATCGCAAGGGCCACGATATGCGCTACGCGATCGACCCGTCGAAGATCACGAAGGAGCTCGGATGGGCGCCCGAGACCATGTTTGCGGACGGCATCGGCCGCACGATCGACTGGTACCTCGCAAACAAGCCGTGGTGGGAAAACATCCTGTCCGGCGAGTATCAGCAGTATTACGAAAAGATGTACGGCGACCGGTGATCTTTCCTTTTGTCCAAAAACTTTGCATCCGCGTGCTTTCGCCGGCGTCCGTGCGGCTCGCGCGGTTGCCGGAGGCGTGGAGATCCGCGCTCACGGCGGCGTGCATGGCGCTGTTTTTCGGCATCATTTTTTTTCGATTCCTGCTTGCGTATTGGGTGC
>JAISTF010000129.1 GCA_031272745.1 Eubacteriales Family XIII. Incertae Sedis bacterium | reverse complement strand
CGAAGGAAAACGTGATGCTCGCGCCCGTGAACGTGAAGCGCGAGGACCCCGCGCAGGCGGCGCGGCGGGCGGAGGAGTTGCTCGCGAAGGTCGGGCTCGGGGACAAATTCGACGCGTTTCCGGCGCACCTGTCGGGCGGGCAGCAGCAGCGCGTGGCGATCGCACGGGCGCTCGCGATGGAGCCGGAGATCATGCTCTTCGACGAGCCGACCTCGGCCCTGGACCCCGAGCTCGTCGAGGACGTGCTGAAGGTGATGATCGACCTCGCGAAGAGCGGGATGACGATGCTCGTCGTGACGCACGAGATGGGTTTCGCGCGCGAGGCGGCGGACCGCGTGGTCTTCATGGTCGACGGCGAGATCGGCGAGGTCGCGTCGCCCGAGGAGTTTTTCACAAGGCCGCAAAACCCGCGCGCCCAGCAGTTCATGAAGAGCATCCTGCACCAGTAGGCGACGAGACGGTAGCAAGATGGAAAGATTGCGAGATGGCAAGTTGATAGGGTTGCAAAGCGGCGGGGCGTCGAGACGGTAGCAAGATGGCATGGTTGCAGGATGGCAAGTTGGTGAGGCGGCAAGGTGACGGCACGGTGACTGCATGAAGACACAGGAAACGCGCTCTACGGTATTTCTGTTTCTGACGTCCCTGATTTGGGGCTTTTCTTTTGTCGCGCAGGTGGTCGGCGCCGAGTATGTGCGCCCGTTCACCTTCAACGGCATCACCTTCCTGATCGGCACCGCCGTCCTCGCCCTCGTGATGCGCGTAAGTGCCGCAAAGAAGGATGTAGGGGCGGCTTGCAGCCGCCCGCCCAGCTACCGCAAAAAACTCCTCGTCTATGGCCTCATTTGCGGCGGCGTCCTCTTCGCCGCGAGCAACCTACAACAATTCGGCGTCGAAATCACCGCGTCCGCCGGCAAGTCCGGCTTCATCACGGGCCTCTACATCATCCTCGTCCCCATCTTCGGCGTCTTCATGAAGCGCCGCGCGGGCCTCTTCGTCTGGATCGGCGCCGTCTTCGCCGTCGTCGGCATGTACTTCCTCTGCGTCAAGGCGGACGAAGGGCTCGGCGGCCTGACCGCGGGCGACCTCGTCCTCTTCATCGGCGCCTTCTTCTGGGCCGCGCACATCATCGTCATCGACCGCTACGGCCCGCGCGTCGACCCGCTCCACCTCGCGCTCGCGCAATACCTTTTGAACGGCGTCCTCTGCCTCGTCTGCGCGGCCGCCCTGCGCGAGCCCTTCGAGCCCGCCGCCCTCGCCGCGGCCGCCCTGCCGATGCTCTACCGCGGCGTCGGCTCCATCGGCATCGCCTACACCCTGCAGATCCTCGGCCAGCGCCATGTCGCCCCCGGCAAGGCCGCCGTCATCTTCTCCTTGGAATCCGTCTTCTCGGCCCTCGGCGGCGCGCTCCTCATCCACGAGCTCATGACCGGCCGCAGCTACCTCGGCTGCGCCCTGATCTTCGCCGGCATCCTGCTCGTGCAAGTCCCCGCGCGCAAACCCGTGTAGCCACCGCGCCCGCCCCCTGTGCCGCCGCTTACTACCTTCGCCAACCCCACACCGCCCTCGTGCTCTTTTTTTCAAGTAAAGGCCACGGAAAGGGCTATGAAATGGCGAAGTGGCCCCATTTTGTAGCGTTTTTTCAGATAAAGGCCGCTTCGAGCACCCTCTTGGGACGCAAGGCCGGCCTTTACTTGAAAAAACGCACAACATGCCAGCGAGCGGCTTTCTTTTGTTGTATAATGGTTGTGTTTCGTATCATTATGCAAAAGGAGGAGCATATGAACAATTTGAAGAAGTATTTGGTGAGACTCTTGGCTGCGGCGATGGTCGCGGCGCTGGCGTTTACGCTCGCGGCTTGCGGCGGCGGGTCGTCTTCGGGCGGGGCAAGCACCCCCACGGACGAGGGCGGCAGCTCGGCGGTGACGGCAGACGCGGACAACCCGGCCGGATCGGAAGCGGGCGGCAGCTCGGCGGAAGCGGCGACGCCGGCGGCGGGGTCGGACCTCGAGAAGGTCACGGCGGCCGGCAAGATCGTCATCGGCATCACGGACTACGAGCCGATGAACTACTACGAGGCGGACAATACACTCGTCGGTTTCGACACAGAGTACGCTCAGGCCGTCTGCGCCCAGCTTGGCATTGAACCGGAATTTATCGAGATTGACTGGGACAACAAAGAACTGGAGCTGAACGCGGGCAGTATCGACGCGATCTGGAATGGCATGACCTACACGGCTGCTCGTGACGAGAATATGGACTTTTCCGCGCCATATCTGCCGAACTATATCTATGTCGTCGTGCGCAGCGCGGACGCCGAAAAATACAAGACGAAGGAAGACCTCGCATCAGCGCGGATTGTTTCCGAAGGAGGGTCAACGGGTGAAGAGGCTGTCCTTGAAGACGAAGTGCTTGGACAAGCGGAATTCACGCCGGCGGACAGTCTTGTCTCTTCACTGATGGAAGTGGCCGCCGGTACGGCGGACGCGGCTGCTGTGGATTCCGTGATGGCAAACTATCTTGTGGGAAAAGGCGGATATTCCGATCTGGTCATCGTCCCCGATCTTGTGCTTGCGGAAGAAGTGCTCGCCATCGGGTTCCGTACGGGCAGCGACCTGCCCGCGAAGGTGGATGAAATCACCCAGGCTTTAATCGCAGATGGCACGTTGCCGTCAATCGCCGAGAAATATGGTCAGCAACTGATCAACAACTAAATATATGCTTTGGGCTGTCACACTAAACCTGCTAAAGGGCTTTTCTGTCACATGCGGATTGTTTGCGCTTACGCTGGTACTTGGCATCCCGCTCGGCTTACTGATCTGCTTCGGCCTCATGAATACATGGGAGCCGTTCAAGCATAGCATGCATTTGGAGGGTCGCTTTACTGCGGCCTTCCAAGATTTTCGGCCAGTTTCAGCCATTATAAACGTCATTGTCTGGGTCGTGCGCGGAACGCCGTTGTTGTTGCAACTGCTTATCGTGTATTTCGCGATTCCTATGCTGGCAGGGTATCAAGTCTTCGACCGCTTTGAGGCGGCGGTTGTGACGTTTACCGTCAATTATGCTTGCTATTTCGCGGTCATTTTCCGCGGCGGCATCCAAAGCGTGCCGCGCGGCCAGACCGAGGCCGGCCTCGTGATCGGCATGACGAAGGGGCAGATTTTCCGCTACGTCACGCTCTTGCAATTCATCAAGCGCATCATGCCGCCGATAAGCAACGAGATCATCACGCTCGTCAAGGACACTGCCCTTGCGCGCGTCATCTCCGTCTTGGAAATCATCTACTATGGCTACCGCTATGTGACGAAGGACGCGCTGGTGTGGCCGCTGTTTTACACGGGCGTTTTTTATTTGGTTTTCGTCGGCGTGCTGACGATTCTCTTTGCGAAGATCGAGAAAAAGCTCGACTACATCAAAATCGTATAATGGAGCTGCCCCGATGCCGATCCTACACGTCCGAAACCTGAATAAGCATTTTGATGAGTTTGCCGCGCTGTCGAACGTGAGCTTCACGCTCGAGCGCGGGGAAGTGCTCGCGATCATCGGCGCGTCGGGCAGCGGAAAGACGACGCTGCTGCGCTGCCTCAACTTCCTCGAGACGCCGGACGGCGGCAGCATCGCCGTGAACGGGCAGGTGCTGTTCGACGCGGCGGCGGCCGCGCGCGGGGAGCGGCAGAGCGACGCGCAGATCCGCCGGAACCGCCTGCACTTCGGCCTCGTCTTCCAGCAGTTCAACCTCTTCCCGCAGTACACGGCCCTGCGCAACGTGACAATCGGCCCGGAGCTGCTCGCAAAGGACGCAACCCGCCGCGGCGGGCAAAGCGACAAGAGCGGCAAAGAAACGCTGCGCGAAATCGAGGCGGAAGCCGTCTCGTTATTGGAAAGCGTCGGGCTGGGCGACCGGCTCTCGCACTACCCGCACCAGCTTTCGGGCGGGCAGCAGCAGCGCGTCGCGATCGCGCGGGCGCTCGCGCTGAAGCCGGACATCCTGTGCTTCGACGAGCCGACGAGCGCGCTCGACCCCGAGCTGACGGGCGAGGTGCTGAAGGTCATCAAGGCGCTCGCGGAGCGGGATACGACGATGGTCATCGTCACGCACGAGATGGCGTTCGCGGCCGAGGTGGCCGACCGCGTCATCTTCATGGACGGCGGCAAAATCCTCGCGGACGGGGCGCCGCGGGACATCCTCGAAAATCCGGACAGCCCGCGCATACAGGCATTTTTGCGGAAGATTCGCTCCGAGGGCGAAGCGGACGGCGGCGGGATTCCCGCGCGGCTGGATCGGGTGGTCGTCGCAGACCCTGCGGGGAACATCACCGCGCTCGTGTTTGACGACCTGCGGCATTTGGACGCGGCGGCGCGCGCGGAGCTCAACGACGCCATCATCGCGGCGGCGCTCAGGGACGTGCCCGGCGCGCCGGCGGTGGAGCAGTGCGGGTTCGTGACGGGCGGCGCGGGCAGTGCAGGCGCGGCGGGCGGTGTGGACGGCGCGGGCAGTGCAGGCGCGACGGGCGGTGCGCTCGAAATGTTCGGCGGGGAGTTTTGCGGCAACGCGACGCGGAGCGTACGGCATCTGTTGGGGGCGAAGAACCCCGTCACGGTGGACATGCCGCTGCCGGCGGGCGGCGTGCGCGTCCGCGAGGCGGATGGCGGCGGCAGCTGGCTCGTGCCGTTCGACGGCATCACGCATCTCGTCGTGACCGACGCGGGGCAGCTCGCAAACGGCTCCGTCCGCGACACGATGCTCGCGATCCTCGCCGAAAACAAATACGGCTTCCGCGACTTGCCCGCCGTCGGCGTGTCCTATTTCGACGAGGGGACCGGGCGGGCCGCCTTCTCCCTGCGCGTCCGCGACATGGACACGATTTTCAGCGAGAACAGCTGCGGCAGCGGCACGGCGGCGATCGCGGCGGCCCTCGCGCACCGCGACGGAGAGGACAAGGCCCTGCGCGTGATCCAGCCGTCGGGGGACGCGCTCGACGCGGCGGCGATCTACGATCGCGGCGCAAGCGGCGGGGGTGCGGGCGATGCCGGCACCGGCCGCGTCACGGGCGTCACGACCACGGGCACGGTCCGCATCCTGTACGACGGCCCGCTGACGCTATAGAAGGAAGCCGCTCGCTGACGCTCGCGCCGAAGATGGGCGGGCGGCAGGATGCCGCCCCTACAGAATCCTGCGGCTTCGCTTCGCCTCGACAGGGGAACGCCTGCGGGTGTCGGGAACCGACGCCTACGCCCCTACAGAATCCTGCGGTTTCGCCGCGCCTCGACAGGGGAACGCCTGCGGGTGTCAGGAACCGACGCCTACGCCCCTACAGATCCTGCGGTTTCGTTTCGCCTCGACAGGGGCTCTGCTCAAAAAAGACGGAAATACGCAGTTTTTTGCCCCCGCGGAAGGGGCAGAGCGTAGATTTCCGTCTTTTTTGAGCACGGGGCCGATGCGGCCCGGCGCCCGCGCCGCCTTGCCGAATTTGTGGTATCATTTTATCAGCAATACTGCGCGTTTCCTCAAATGAGAAGGGAGGGCTCAAATGGCAAACAATACAGGGAACGGGGGCTCCGGCACCACCGGACCGTCCGTGACGCTCGACACGGAGCA
>JAISTF010000173.1 GCA_031272745.1 Eubacteriales Family XIII. Incertae Sedis bacterium | reverse complement strand
AATACGAAAGAATTCTGCCGCGACTGCGCGGACGCGGCGCACGCGTTCCGGCGCGGCCATGCGTGCCTGCGGTACACGGGCCGCGCGGCGGAGCTCGTGCGCGGCATGAAATACCGCGGGGAATCCTATGTCTGCGAGGCCGCCGGAGACCTCATGGCGCGGCGGTATTTTTCGCTTGCCGATCCGGAATCCGGCGAGCTGCCGGCCTGGGACGCCGTCGTGAACGCGCCGATGAGCGCGCGGAAGCGGCAGCTGCGCGGCTACGACCAGGCGGAGCTGATCGCGTCCGCCTTCGCGCGGCGCGTCCGCCTGCCCCATCTGCGCGGGGCGCTCGCGCGCACGGCGGATACGGCCGTCATGAGCAGCCTCGGACGCGAGGAGCGCCTGCGGAACCTGACGGGTACGATCGCCTGCAAGGCCGACCCGGGAGGCGGCGCGACGATCCTGCTCATCGACGACGTATACACCACGGGCGCCACGGCGGACACCTGCGCGGAGGCGCTCTTGGACGCGGGCGCGGCGGCGGTCGACGTCTTCGTTTTCGCCATCGGCGCGGACGGGCGGCGCGCGGACGAATAATGGTGTAAAATAGCGGAGGCGGGCGCCGCCCGGCTGTGGTTGCAAGTCCATGCCAGCTGCGGGCGAAAGGACCCACGTAAGCCGCCTTTTGGACGGGGGCGGTGAGCATGGCGCAGTTTAGGCGTAAGTCCCGAGGGGCAACCCCGGGCGAGTGTGGGGTCAAAGACCAGGTCAGCGGGCGGCGTCTGCCGATTTTTGAAAATCGTCAAGCAAACTTCATACACGTACACAGAATTTTTGTATTTTCTATGGCAGATGTGTTATGATATACCCAGAAATCCAAAGAAGGAAGGGAGACACTCTTATGAAGATCAACATCACGAGCAAAAATCTCAATGCGAGCGAGCATCTCCGCGATACCATCGAGGACAAGATCGCGCGCCTCGGCAAGTTTTTTTCGGATGAAATCGAAGCCAACGTCACGCTGTCGCTCGAAAAGGGCCGCCAGAAAATCGAAGCCACGATCAACGCGGGCCGCATGATTTTCCGCGCCGAGGAGGATACGCAGGACATCTACGGCGGCATCGACCGCATCGTCGACAAGCTGTCGGGCCAGATCACGAAATATAAGAGGAAGCTCGCGGGCAAACACAAGGACAACAAGGCGATCGTGTTCGAGGGGATTCCGGATTATTCGGAGAGCGAAGCGGGGTCGCACGGCGACGACATCGAGATCGTGCGCCGCAAGAAATTCGAGCTGCTGCCGATGGCACCCGAGGAGGCGGTGCTGCAGATGGAGCTCGTCGGGCATAGCTTTTTCGTCTTCCTCGACATGGAGACGGACGGCATCGGGGTCGTCTACAAGCGCAACGACGGAAAATACGGCCTGCTCGAGACCACGCTGTAGAGCCCGCGCGCCGAAGATAGAGGTCCGGCATGGCCATCCTCGAATTTTTCAAATCGTTTGTCTCGCAGATCAATGTCGTGAGCATCATCGACATTGCAATCATTGCGTTCATCATCTACAAGGTGCTCGAGTTCATCCGCGAGACGCGGGCGGAGCAGCTTGTCAAGGGGCTCATCATCCTGCTCATCGTCATGTTTGTGTCGGGCGCGGTGCATCTGTACGCGCTCAACTGGATCCTGAAAAACTTCCTGCAGTTCGGCATCATCGCGCTCGTCATCGTATTCCAGCCGGAGCTGCGCCGCGCCCTCGAATACATTGGACGCAGCCGTTTTTTGCGAGGGCGTATGCACGCCCAGGACAAGGAGATCGCGAAGGCGGCGGCCGCGGCCATCACGGAAGCCGTACGGTATTTCACGGCAAACAAGACCGGCGCGCTCATCATCGTCGAGCGCGACGTGATGCTCAACGACTTCGCGGAGACGGGCGTCACCCTCGACAGCGCGCTCAGTCCGGAGGTCCTCGAAAACATCTTCTACGAGGGAGCGCCGCTGCATGACGGCGCGGCCATCATCCAGGGAAACATCGTCCACGCGGCGGCCTGCGTGCTGCCGCTCACGCGCAGCCGCGACCTCGCGCCGGAGCTCGGGATGCGGCACCGCGCGGGCATCGGCGTCACGGAGGTGTCGGACGCGTTCGCCATCATCGTCAGCGAGGAGACGGGCATCCTCTCGACGGCGCAGGACGGGAAGCTGACGCGCTTCCTCGGCGTGCGCGATCTGGAAAAACGGCTGCTCGACATCTACCTGAACGAAACGGAGCCGCTCCAGGAGGGCATCGTCCGCGCGTTCACGAACCGCGCGCCGACGGGCCTCAAGCGCAAGAAAGCACCGAAGCCGGAGGAGCCGCCGAAGGAGAACGTGCCGGCGGAAGAGGCGCCGAAAGAGGAGGCGAAGAGCGATGCTTCAGAATAACAAGCTCAATCTCCTCATCTCCATCGTGGCCGCCATCGTGCTGTGGGCCTGGGTCACGATGGCCATCAACCCGCCCGTGGAGCAGACGATCCGCAACGTGCCCGTCGATCTCATCAATATGGAATCGCTGTACGACCGCGGCTTGACGGTGAGCGGCACGCAGACCTATTTGGTCGACGTCGTGATCAGCGGGGCGCAGTCGGACGTCAACGAACTGACGGCCTCGGATCTGCGGGCGACCGCCGATATGACGGGGTTCCCGAAGGGCGCTGTGGACGTCAAGGTCAACGTGGTCGTCCCGAGCAGCACGGAAATGGTGCAGGTCAGGCCCGAGACCATCCGCGCGCAGATCGTGGACCGGATCACCGTGACGAAGCCGGTGCGCCTGACGTACGCGGAGACGTTCCCGCAGGACGTGGAGCCGGGATTTGTGACCGTGGTTCCCGACGAGCTGGAAGTCGCGGGGGCGGCGGAAGAAGTGGACAACATCGAATACATCCGCGCAGAGATCCCCGAAGGCGTCCTTTCGGACGAGTCCCGCACGTTCACGCTTGAGCCGGTGCCGATCGGCAAGGACGGCGCGCCTTCCTATGACGTGAGCCTGTCGCAGGACAGCATCTCGGCAACGGCGACGCTCTGCGCCGTGAAAAAGGTTCCGCTGGAAATCAACCAGGTCGGCCAGCCGCCGGAGACGGTGGGCATCACGGACATCGCGATTCCGAAGACAATCACGATACGGGGGCCGAAGGCGATCCTCGACGGCGTGAAGACCGTGCGCGCGCAAGATGTGAATCTCGCGACGCTTCGCGAGACCGTCGAGCTCCCCGTCGAGCCCATCCTGCCGGACGGCGTGGAGGTTGCCGACCAGTCGAAGGAGCTCGCGGTCATCATCGAGGTGGAGGGGATTTCCAAGAAGGAGTTCTCGTATACGGCAGACGAAATCGAGGTGGCAAACCTCGCGGACGGTCTGTTCGGCCATGTGAACACCGGCAGCGTGAAGGTCACGCTGCTCGCGCCCGAGTCCGAGATCGGCGATTTCACGAAGGACGACATCCGCGTCTTCGTGGATGCCGCGGACGTCGCGGCGCCCGGGGACGCCATCGAAATGGCCGTGAAGATGGAATGCGAAAAGGAATACAAGAGCATCCGCGTTTCGCCGGAGAACGTGCGCGTCACGATCAACGACGATGGCGGGGCTGAGACAGGCACAGGAACCGGCACCGGCACGCTGAAAACGGCGGGAGGCACGAACAGCAATGGGTAGGCTTTTCGGCACGGACGGCGTGCGCGGCATCGCGAATAAGGAACTGACGGGCGAGCTCGCCTACGCGCTCGGCGTCGCGGGCGGATTTGTGCTCGGCAAGGCCGTCACGGGAAAGCGCCCGCTCGTCCTCATCGGCAAGGACACGCGCATTTCCGGGGACATGCTGGAAGACGCGCTCAGCGCGGGCCTGCTCGCGATGGGCTGCGACGTGATGCGCCTCGGCGTCATCCCGACGCCCGGGGTCGCGTATCTGGCGCGGACGATGGACGCCACGGCCGGCGTGGTGATCTCCGCGTCGCACAACCCGTTTGAATACAACGGCATCAAATTTTTCAACGGTGCCGGCTTCAAGCTCGACGACGCGATCGAAGACGAGATCGACGAGATCGTGCGCACGGGGCGCGACGTGAACAGCCACATCACGGGCGCACTCGTCGGGCGGCAGGAAGACGCCGGCGCGGATGCGCTCGGCCGGTACACGGCGTTTCTCGCGGGCTGCGCGAAGGCGGATCTCTCCGGCCTCAAGGTCGTCGTGGACTGCGCGAACGGCGCGGCGGCGCGGCCGGCCGAAGCGGTCTTCGGACAGCTCGGCGTGAAGGCGGTCTTTGTCGGCGCAAAGCCCGACGGGACCAATATCAACGAGGGCTGCGGCTCCCTGCATCCCGAACGGATGCAGAAGACCGTCGTGCGCGAGGGCGCGGACGCGGGCGTCGCTTTCGACGGCGACGCGGACCGCCTGATTGCCTGCGACGAAAACGGCGGTCTCATGGACGGCGACAAGCTCATGTACCTCGCCGCGCGCGGCCTGAAGCTCGCGGGCGAATTGGAGAACAACCTGCTCACGGCGACCGTGATGAGCAACGCGGGCTTCGCCGAGGCGTTGGCGCGGGAAAACATCGATCTCCAGCGCGCGGACGTCGGAGACCGCTATGTGCTCGAGATGATGCAGCGGACGGGCGGCGTGCTCGGCGGCGAGCAGAGCGGGCATATCATTTTCCTCAAGGAGAACACGACGGGGGACGGCCTGTTTGCCGCCCTGCGGTTTTTGTCCACGGTCGTGCGCAGCGGCAAACGGGCGTCGGAGCTGTCTTCCGAGGTGACGATCTACCCGCAGGTGCTGAAAAACGCAAAAGTGAAGAACGAAAACAAATACAGTTTCGACAAGGATGAAAAGATTGCCGCAGCCATCCGCGCCGTAGAGGACGGGATGCGCGGCACGGGCCGCGTGCTGATCCGTCCGTCCGGCACGGAACCGCTCGTGCGCGTCATGCTGGAGGGCGAAGACCTGAAGGCGCTCGAACATTCCGCGGATCGGCTGGTGCGGCTCATTGAGGAGCGATTGAGGTAGGCTATGTGCGGGATCGTGGGATACGCGGGAAGCGGCAGCGCCAAGGAGATGATCCTCTCCGGATTGAACGCGCTCAAATACCGGGGCTACGACTCGGCGGGCATCGCGCTCGTGCGCAAGGGGAAGCTGCTCGTGCGCAAGGAGTCGGGAAAACTCGAAGCGCTTGAAGCGAAAGTCGGCGGCGCCGAATTTGACGCACCGCTCGGCATCGGCCACACGCGGTGGGCGACGCACGGGGCGCCGACACGCGAAAACGCACACCCGCATGTCAGCTTCGACGGGCGCGTCGCGATCGTGCACAACGGCATTATTGAAAATTTCATGGAGCTCAAGGCCGAGCTGGCGCAGAAGCACGGCATCCGGTTTGTGTCCGAGACGGACTCCGAGGTGATTGCGCATCTCATCGCGCTGTACTTTGAAGACGATCTGGCCGAGGCGGTGCGCAAGGCGGCGAAGCGGATGCACGGGGCCTACGCGGTCGCCGCCGTGTCCGCGGACGACGCGGAGCGCATCGTCGCCATCCGCAAGGACGCGCCGCTCATCGCGGGCCTCTGCGGGGAAGGCGGGCTGCTCGCTTCCGACATTCCGGCGCTGCTCAAATACACGCGCGACGTCTATTTGATTGAAAACGACGAAATCGTGATCGTCACGAAGGATTCGGTGCAGATCTTCGACGAGGAGTTGACGCGGCTGAACCGCACGAAGACCCACATCGACTGGGACGCGGTCGCGGCCGAAAGGGGCGGCTACGAGCATTTCATGATGAAGGAAATCCACGAGCAGCCGACCGGCATCAAAGAGACGCTGCGGCACCGCGTGGACGCGAAGAAGGAGCTGCTGCTCGACGACCTCGCGTTCACGAAGGAAGAGTTGGACGCGGTCGACCGCATCTACATCGTCGCCTGCGGCACGGCGAGCCACGCGGGGCTCGTGGGGAAACCGGTGATCGAAAAATACGCGCGAATCCCCGTCGAGGTGGATCTGTCTTCGGAGTTCCGCTACCGCAATCCCATCGTGACGGAGCATACGCTCGTCCTCGCGATCAGCCAGTCGGGGGAGACGAGCGACACGATCGAGGCCATCCGCGAGGCGAAGCGGCGCGGGGCGAAGGTGCTCTCGGTCGTAAACGTCAAGGGATCCAGCATCGCGCGCGAGTCCGACCATGTCTTCTATTCGGCGGCCGGTCCCGAGATCGCGGTCGCGTCGACGAAGGCGTATACGACGCAGATCGTCTCGCTCTACCTCATCGCGCTGCATATGGGGCGGCTGCGCGGCACGGTTTCCGCGGCGGACTGCAAAAAGCTCGTCGAAGCGCTCGAACAGACGCCGGCGCTCGTCGAAAAGGTGATCAAGGACGAGAAGCGTATCAGGAAGCTCGCGAAGGAGCATTACAAAAAGGAGAAGATCTTCTTCGTCGGGCGCGGCGCCGACGTGGCGACGGCGCAGGAGGCCAGCCTCAAGCTGAAGGAGATCACCTATATCAATTCGTTTGCCATCGCGGCCGGCGAGCTGAAGCACGGGACGATCGCGCTCATCACGCGCAACGTGTTTTTCTTCGCGGTCGCGACGCAGAGTTATCTGTACGAGAAGATGCTGTCCAACATCGAAGAGATGAAGGCGCGGAAGGCGGAGATCGTCGCGGTCGTGAAGGAAGGCGACAAGCGCGTGAAGGAGATCGCGGACGAGGTGTTTGCGATACCGGACTGCGGTGACGAGATCGCGCCGATCGTGGCCGTCGTCTTTTTCCAGCTCTTTGCGTACCATGTCGCGAAGCTGCGCGGGCGGGACATCGACCAGCCGCGCAACCTCGCAAAATCGGTGACGGTGGAGTAACGGTTCCGAGGGTAAGTGAGATGAGCAAAATCGACAAGGACCATTTCAGGGGCTGCCTGCTGGGCGGCGGCACGGGAGACGCGCGCGGGTACCGGGAGCGCGAGGACGGCAAGGATTTGATTTCCGACAACACGCAGATGTCCATCTTCACGGCGGACGGCCTGCTGTGGGCCGACGCGCGCGCGAAGCGCAAGGGCATCTACGCGTATACGCCGTGCCTGTTCTATTCGTATGAAAAATGGTATTACACGCAGACGGGCAACCTCGCGGACAAGGACTACGCGTTCATCCTCGACGACGACATCCTGAAGCGCGACGAGCTCTTCGCCCGGCGCGGGGAGGGCACGACGAGCCTCAACGCGCTCGGCGCGAGCATCAAAAACGGCTACGGCACACTGGATCGCCGCACCAATAACATGAACACCTGCGGCTGCGTGATGCGCGTGGCGCCGGTCGGCCTGTATTTTGCGCACGACGAGGCGATGGCGTTCCGCATCGGCTGCGAGAGCGGGGCGCTGACGCACGGCCATGAGGACGCGGTGCTGTCGACGGGCTTCACGGCGCTGCTCATCTGCCTGCTCGCGCAGGGCGCGACGCTGCGGGATGCCGTCGAGGCCGCGCTCGCGCAGGTCGCGGAGCACGAGGACGGCAAAAACGTGATCGACGCCGTGCGGCTCGGCATGTCGCTCGCGGAGAAAAGCCTCGCGCCGCGCGACGCGATCGAGACGATCGGCGAGGGCTATACGGCGACGGAGGCCGTCGCGATCGCGGTTTACCTTTCGCTCGTCTACGGCGGGGATTTCGTCGGCGCCATTGAGGCCGCCGCCGATTTCGACGGCAACAGCGACACGATCCCGCCGCTCTGCGGCAACATCATCGGCACGCTCATCGGCAGCCTCGAGATCCCGCCGAAGTGGATCCTCGACCTCGAGCTCGCCGATCTCGTCATCGACAGCGCCGACCGTCTCTTGGTCTGCGCCAAAGAGCGCGCCGAAAACGGCGTATGACGAATGGCGGGCGGCAGGATGCCGCCCCTACGATGCCCGCTCAGTATCGGTGCAAAAACGGCGAGAGGCGCTTGTACAGGAAGAACACCACGACGCCGTCGATCAGCGCTTTCAAAAGGTTGAACGGCACGATGACCGTCGGCAGCATCGCGACGACGGCGGACACGGGCGCGCCCATGAAATACGGCGTGATGAAGAGGTTTGCCGGCACCATCGCGGCCGTCATGCACAGGCCGCCGATGATGAGCGCGAGGACGGCGTTTCGCTTCGTCTTGAGCCTCTGATAGAAGAAGCCCGCGACGAGCGCGAAGGCCGCGTCCGCGATGATGTGCATGATCATGCCGTACGGCCCGCTCGCCATGCCGATGATCATGTCGTGCAGCAGGATCGACACGACGCCGACGATGAAGCCGGGGATCGGCCCGAAGGCAAACGCCGCGATGAGCACGGGGATGTCATGCACCTCGAACTCGAGGAACGTTGCCCCCGGCAGGAGCGGAAAATGGAACATCGAGCAGATCAACGCGATGGCCGCCATCAGCCCCATTTTCGCAAGCAAAACAGTTTTTGGTCGGGTATTGTTCATAACATGTTCCTTTCTTCCGGACTGTGACCGTCGGTTCCGGATTCTGACCGGATCGGCTTTCGCTCGCGGACTTGTCGTTGCCCCGAAGACGCGCACGCGCGCCCGAGACCCCGCTTCACCGCCGGTGGGGACTTTCACCCCGCCCCGAAACGTACTCTGACGAGATTATACTATCATGAATCCCTGTATGAGTAAAGCCTGCATTTTGCTTTGATATGCGGCGGGATTTTTGTTATAGTTACGGCATGTCTAATACTACAAACGCAGCAAACTTGGCAAACAGCAAACTTTTCAAGGTTTTTCTGATTCTTACCGGCGCGACACCCATGTTGTCCACCGATTTCTATCTGCCTGCGCTGCCGGTCATCACCGAATATTTCCGAACGGATGCTGCCGCCACGAATATGTCAATGATCGTGTTCACGATCGCCATCGCGGTATGTTCTCTGATCTGGGGGCCAATCAGCGACAAATACGGCCGAAGGCCGGTCATCATCTTCGGCGGTGCGCTGTATTTCGCGGGCAGCCTGCTGTGCGCGTTTGCGCCGTCGATTGAATGGTTCGTCATATTTCGCCTGCTTCAGGGCATGGGCGGCGGCGCGGCGTTCATGGCGTCCACCGCGTTCGTGAAGGACGTTTTCGTGCTGAATCAGCAGGAACGCATTCTGTCCATTGTGCAGGGCATGGCGCTCATCGGCCCCGCGATCGCGCCGACGATCGGCGCGGCGATTTTGAAAATCGGAAGCTGGCATGGCATCTTCATCTTGATGACGGCCATGGGCGCCGCCATTTTTGCAGGTGCGCTTGTGATTCCAGAGACGCTTAGGTCTCCGCTCACAGGCACGCTGCCCGCGACGTTTGCGCGTCTTTGGGTCGTTTTCAGGAATCCGCGCTTTGCGACGGTCGTCGTCATCTATTCGTTGCCCGCTGTACCCATCATGGCGTTCATCAACGCCTCCCCGTATATTTTCCAAAACCGCTTTGGCGTATCGGAGCAGGCGTTCAGCCTGTATTTTGCAGCGAGCGCACTCGCGATGATGGCGGGCACGTTTAGCTACGCATCCGTGTCCAGGAGGATCGGTCGCACGGCGGTGACGTATGTCTGCCTTGGCGTCATGGCAGTCTGCGGCGCGCTCATCTTGGTCGCCGGAGGTGCGTCCCCGTTTGCTTTGATTTCGTTCATCGTCCCCGCGTCTTTTGTGAGTTCCATGGCGAAACCGATCAGCGTGTACCTAGGCCTCAACGCGCAGGAGGGCGACACGGGGAGCGCGGCTTCACTGATCGGATTTCTCTCGTTGATGTTCGCGAGTCTCGGGATGTCGTTGCTGGGATTGTTCGAAGACTATCTATGGGGCGTTGGCTTCTTGTATCTCCTTTTCGGCGTGGTGGAGGCTTTGTTCTTCGCGCTGCTTCTGAAACGCGTGTGACAAAAGCGGCGGGGCTTTGTGCCCCGCCGCCCGATTCTCTCAGCGAATTGCGGCCGCTTTGAAAAAAATTATTGAAAAAAATCAGTCGGAGTTGGGGGGTGCCGGCGGGATGACGACCGCCTCCTCGGGCACGCCCTTCCAGTTCTTGAAATAGCCGATCAAGGCCACGACAATCAGCGCGGCCATGAAGACCAGAATGATGATCGCCACTGCGATGTCATTGAGAGCCATCCTGTCCTCCTTTCCCTATTTGCCGAACCAGCCCTTGCCGGGATGGGTCAGCTTCCAGATGAGATTGATGACGAACGTGGCGACGAGCGCCGCGACGAGTTGGCCGATGACCATTGTTGCAAGCCACATACTGCGCCTCCTTTCTTACACCGACAGCTGCTCGGCGACTTCGCCGCGCGCGTCTTTGATGATCTTGCGCAGCGGTGTGTGCGCCCCCGTCTTGCTCAGGAACAACGGGATCACCATGCCGACGATGAAGCTGGACAGGACGACGACGTACGTCGTGCCGTTGGCATCGAACGGGTACGGCGCGTTTGCCGGCGGCGCGAACGTCCACCAGAACGCGAAGATGTACCCGACGATGAGCGTCAGATAGCAGGTGACTTTGTTGATCGTGATGAACATGCCCGTGACGTAGCAGAAGAAGAGCGGGATGCTGAGCATGAAGCAGAAGAAGAACACCGGCATGATGACGGGCAGGTTGAGCGCCATCACCAGGCAAATCAACAGGTAGACGAGGCACATGATGCGGGTCGTGAGCAGCTGCGTCTTGTCGGACATGTCCGGCTTGACCGCATCTTTGATGATGCTCGTCGTGACTTGCTGCGCGGCGCCGAGCGTGATGGACGCGGCCGTCGACAGCGTCGCCGACAGGAGCGAGATCATGAGCAGGCCCGTGATGGGCGCGGGCAGCATGGCGAGCGCGGCTTCCGGTACGAGCAGCTTGCCGACTTCGCTTCCGACGTTCCCCATGACGGCGGGCACCGCGACGGCGACGAGGCCGATCGCGACCCACGGCACGGCGCTGATTGCGTTGATGCCGGACGCAAGGTAGACGCCCTTGCGGATGTCCTTGTTGGAGCGCGCCGCGAAGAACGGCATGTTGTGGCCCTGCGAGACCGCGATCGAGCAGAGGTGCAGCAACGTGACCGGAATGAAGATGTCGAGCAGCGTGTTGCCGGAGAGCAGGTTTGCGAACTGGTTGAGTTTGTACTCGCCGATGATGGCGCCGAACGAGTTCACCGTGTCATTGGTGGCCGGATCGCTCGCATAGAACGCCGCGACGCCCGCGAGGCCGGACTTTCCGCCGAACTCGTAGTTTTCACCGAGCCAGATCACCACGCCGATGAGCGCCGCGAACGAGCCCGCAATCAGCATGATCGCGTTGACGATGTTGATCCACGCCATCTGCAGGAATCCGCCGAAAAAGATATAGAGCAGTGCGAAGACGAACGCGATGATGACGGGCAGCTTCATGTTATCCGCAAACGGACCCGCCGAGCCGCCCGAGAGCGCGTAGATCGCGACGCCCGTGCCGATGAGCTCCGCGGCGATGATGCCGGAGAGCGACGAAGCGCTGATCGCCGCGTGCAGCCATCCGAAGACGCGCCCGTACATCGCCTTCGTGATTTCCGGAAACGTCTTGAATCCCGTGCTGCGCGCGAGCGGCCCGAAGAAGAGCATCATGATCGGCAGGAAGATCGCGCCGACCGCGAGCGCCCACAGCAGCGCGCCGCCGCCGAGGGGCCCGTAGGACTGCTCCCAGAGGGACATCGAATGCCCCGAGCCGAGCGGAATCAGGACGAACGAGCATGTGATGAAAATCCAAGACATGCCGCCCTGGCCCTCGGCCGAGGTGAAGTCGCCGCTCGTCTTCACTTTGCGCATGGCATAGATGCCCGCGCCGATGATGAGAACGGCGAAGTATATAAGTGCGACAGCTAAAGTCATAAATCTATCCTCCTAATCTCTGTATTGTGAGGCGCGGCCGCAAACGCTCCTCTTGTGTCCGTTATTCGAGCGGCACGACCGGCAGTTGCAGCACCGAGGGGTGCTCGCCGTCGCGGTAGATTTTGTGCAGCGTCGTCGTCGCGGGGACGACGTGCCACATGATGTCATACGTCTCGAATTCGATCGGGATGTCGATGCAGCTGATCTCGACCTGGATGCGGTCGCCGGCCTTGAACATATGGCTCATCGGCCGCATCTGGATCTCGTACTCGTAGATTTCGCCCGGCACCGGCGGGTCGAATTTCGTGTAGTCGTGCTCGATCTCCCACGGTACGTCGCGGTCGTAGTCGCGCTTCCGGAGCGACGCCTTCAGCCAGCCCTGCGCGAGCGGGTAGATGGCGTCGTCGCCGAAGGTGCGCACGTTCACGCGCCAGCAGGTCTCGGGCTGGTCGATCGACGCCCAGAATTTGATGCGCGGCGCGCCCGTACACTGCAGCGGCTGCGAGAGCGGCGGCGAGACGTAGCGCACGAAGGCGCGGCTTTCGGTCACGAACAGCGGGGCCTGCGCGAAGGAGTCGGGCTCGTCGTTGAAGAGGTCCGGCTCGCGGCCGAGGATGCCGAGGCTGTTGAGATAGAACGGCTCGTAGTTCATGTTTTCGATCGGGAACGCCTGCGCCGTGCGCCATTCCTCGAGGCCCGTCACATGGTAGCGGACCGGCTCCTCGTCCATGATGCCCGTGTCGATGCCTTTGAGCCAATAATCATACCATCTCAGCAGTTCGTCGTGATCGCCTTTCCACGGCCTCGTGCCCATGTCGGTGTAAAAGCGCAGCTTCTTCGGCAGGTCCTTCGGCAGCCGGTTCCAGACGTTGATCTGCGGCTCGGAGAAAAAGCTGAAGAAGGGGCCGCCGACGTAGGTGGGAACCTTGATGTTTTCGATGCGTTCGATGACCGAGCGCGCGCGGTAGTAGGGGCCGTCGAGCGGGTTGAGCATGAAGTCGAAGAGCACGGGGTTTTTCGTCGGATATTTCAATAGGTGATAAAGATAAGGATACTGCCGCAGGGACGGATCCGCCATCGCGGCCTCGACCATCGCCTTCAGCTCCTCGGGCTTGTCCTTGTACGCGACTTCCATCGCCGAGCGCACGCGGTCCGTGATGGCGTAGCCGCAGCGCGCCGGGTAGGTGCCCGTGTACAGGCCGTAGAGGAAGATGTTGAGCACGCCGCCCTCGTACTGGCCGTGCTTGTACAGGTCGTCGCCGTAGATCTCCCACGGCGCGATGCATTTGAGGTGGGGCGGGGCCGCCGCCGCGAGCTGGAGCTGGGCGTTCGCGAAATAGCAGATGCCCGCGCCGCCGACGCCGCCGTCGCACCACGGCTGCGCCGCGAGCCATTCGCAGATGTCGTAGCCGTCCTCGCCGCATTCATGGCTGTTCATCATGCCGTCGTGATAGCCCTCGCTGTCGCCGAGCCCGCGGAAGTCCGCGATGGCATAGCAGTAGCCGCGCTTCGCGTAGTAATACGGGTCGCCCGACTCGACGGACGCCTCGAAGATCGACTTGCCGAACGGCTGCGGCGGCGACTCGAAGACCTGCGCGTCCTTGCCGTAGGGCGACTGCGCGAGCAGGGCGGGGTATGTGCCGTCCGCGTCCGGCCGGTACACGTCGACCGCGAGCTTCACGCCGTCGCGCGCCGGCACCATGAAGGTTTCTTTGATGACGCCGTACTTGGGTTCCGATGCATTTGCCATAGATACCAACTCCTCTCTGATTATTGAAATGAAAACAAAAGACAATTTCCGTTTGCCAAGTACAGGATACGCGCACGGGCGGCGGCCTGTAAAATACAAGAATTCGATGAGGGTATCGATTTTTTCGTTGGCTGTTCGGGGCCGCTTCCTATATCGCGATGCGGGAATCGGGCAGCGCGCGGATGTATGCGTCGAGCGCTTCGAGGAACAGGTCCACGTTTTGATTGGCGGCGTTTTTGCGGCGGACGATGCCGACGGAATGGAAGGCGTCTTCTTCTTCGAGCGGGGCGGTCTTCAGGCCCGGATAGTCGTAGACTTTCAGAAACTGCTTCGTGAGCAGCGCGACGCCCATGCCGATGCGCGCCATGAAGAGCGTCGCCATGCGTTCGTTGGACGTCGCGTTGAGCAGCGGCGTCATGCCGTGCGCGAGGCAGAAACGCTGGATGACGTCGAAAAATCCGGGGTTCGCTTCGCGCGACATGAGCAGGATCGTTTCGCCTTCGATCCTGTCGAGCGTGATCTTCTTTTCCTTTGCGAGCGGATGCGCGTCGGAAAAGGCGACGTAGAACGGGTCGCGGTACAGCTCGCGCCATTCGAGGTCGTCGCGCTTGATGAACGCCTCGCTCCGGTCGATGCCGAGATCCAGCGCCTTATTTTCGATGAGGCTGGCGAGCGAAATGGAGTTATAGGAATTGAAATGGAGCTGGACATTCGGGTGGTCTTCGTAGAAGCGCTTCAGCACGGGCAGCAGCGGCTCGATCATCTGCTCGGAGACGAAGCCGAACAGCAGCTGGCCGCCTTCGCCGCCGGACATCTTCGCGATGCGCTGGCGCGCGCCTTCCGCGATGGCGATCATCTTGCAGGCCTCGGCGAAGAACACCTCGCCGGCGGGCGTCAGATGCACGCCGGTCTTCGTGCGGTCGAAGAGCTTCGCGCCGAATTCGCGCTCGAGCTCCGCGATGTCGTGGCTCACGGCGGACTGCGCGATGTGCAGCAGCTTTGATGCGGCCGTGAACGAGCTGCTCTGCGATACGGTGACAAATACGTTCAGTTTGTGAAGATCCATCAAATCACGCTCCTCTTTTGTTATTTTACTATATAATGGGGGTATGTGGATGACGGAAGAAGAATTGCGGCGATACGGTGCGTCGGTGGCGGCGGGGCTGTCGGCCGGGGCGGTGATCGCGCTGACGGGCGAGCTCGGCGCGGGCAAGACGACGTTCGCGCAGGCGGTGGCGGCGGGGCTCGGCGTGCGCGAGGCCGTGACGAGCCCGACGTTCACGCTCGTGCAGGAATACCGCAGCGGGCGGCTGCCGTTCTATCATTTCGACGTGTACCGGTTGGCGTCTTCGGAGGACGCGGAGGAGCTCGGCATCGAGGAATATTTCTATGGCGACGGCGTGTGCGTCGTCGAGTGGGCGGAGCGCGTCGAGGCGTTGCTACCGCCGGACGCGATGCGCGTGCATCTGGCGTACGGGCCGGATGAGGGGGCGCGGGACGTGGTGATTTCATGAGCCTGCTTGCGATCGAAACCAGTGGGCCCGTCTGCTCGGCCGCGCTGCGCACGGAGGACGGACGCATCTTCTACCGCGCGGGCACGGAAGGGCTGCGGCATCTGACGTCGCTCGTGCCGATGGTATCGGAACTGCTCGCGGAAGCGGGGGAGACGCCGCAGGGCCTCGAAGCCATCGCGGTGTCGGCGGGCCCCGGCTCGTTCACGGGCATCCGCATCGGCGTTGCGACGGCGCGCGCGATGGCGCAGGCGCTCGGCATCCCGCTCATGAAGGTGCCGACGCTCGAAACCTTCGTCTATCTGAGCGGTCAGGAATGGGCGGACCGCGTCGTCTGCCCGATCTTCGACGCGCGGCGCGGGCAGATGTACGCGGGCGCGTACGTACTCGAAGAGGACGGGCGCATCATGACGCTCATCCCCGGCGGCGCGTACGATCCGGACGTGTTTCTCGCGGCGCTCGACAAGTCGTTCTGGGCGTATTCGCGGTACCGCAAGCACCGCGCGCGGCACGAGGAATTGTTCCCGCTGGAGGTCTGCTTCCTCGGCGACGGCGTGTCCGTGTTTCGCGACGTGCTGGATGTGGCGGCGGCGCGGTATTTCCCGGGGTCCGTGCAGGACGCGCAGGCGGTGCTCGCGTGGGCGCTGGCCTTCGGCAGCCCCGCGCCGTATGAGCGCGTGGAGCCGATTTACATGCGCAAGGCGGAAGCGCAGAGGCGGTTGGATGAGAGGCTGGATCCTCGGGTCAAGCCCAAGGGTGACAATAAGGGAGAGCCTTCGGCTCTGCTTCGCGAAGCCTGCGTGCGGCCGGCGTCGGGGGGTGACGTGTACGGCATCAGCGTCATCGAGCGACTGTCGTTCGGCGAGCCGTGGCTCGAACAGAGCATCCGCGACGACCTCGGGCTCGACTACAGCGACTACGTGGTCTGCGAGCGCGACGGCATGATCCTCGGCTACGCGGGGCTGCTCCGCGTCGGCGAAGAGGGCGACGTGACAAACATCGCGGTCCACCCCGCCGTGCGGCGGCAGGGCGTCGCCACGGCCGTGCTCACGGAGCTGCTGCGCCGCGCGGAAGCGCAGGGTGCCCGCAATTTCTCGCTCGAAGTCCGCGCCTCGGACAAAGGGGCCGGCCGCCTCTACGAAAAACTCGGCTTCCGCGCCGAGGGCTTTCGCAAAAGCTACTACCCGACGGACGACGGAAACCGCGAAGACGCCGTCATCATGTGGCGGAGGGGCGATCATGCGGAGTGAAGGGGCTTTGATCCTCGGCATCGAGACGAGTTGTGACGAGACGGCGGCGGCGGTGACGGCGGGCGGGCGCACGGTGCTGTCGAACGTGATTGCGTCGCAGATCGACGTCCACAAGGTCTTCGGCGGGGTCGTGCCGGAGATCGCGTCAAGGCATCATCTGGAAGCGGTGAACGGCATCGTGTCCGAGGCGCTTGCGCAAGCCGGCGTCGGGTGGGACGACTTGGACGCGATTGCGGTGACGAAGGGGCCGGGGCTTGTCGGCGCGGTGCTCATCGGGCTCGCGACGGCGAAGGGGCTTGCGTTTGCGCTCGGCAAACCGCTCGTCGGCGTGCATCACATCCGCGCGCACATCTGCGCGGCCTATCTCGAGCATGAACAACTCGCGCCGCCGTTCCTCGCGCTCGTCGTCAGCGGCGGGCATACGTCGCTCGTGGAAGTGACGGCGGGTGCTGCCGGCACGCAGGTCCGACTGCTCGGCGCGACCCGCGACGACGCCGTCGGCGAGGCGTACGACAAGGTCGCGCGTGTGCTCGGCCTCGGCTACCCCGGCGGGCCGGAGATCGATACGCTCGCGAAGCGCGGCGACCCCGCGGCCGTCTCCTTCAAACGCACGCTGCTCGAGGACGGCAGCCTCGATTTCAGCTTCAGCGGCATCAAGACCGGCGTCATGAACTATGTCCACACGCAGAAGCAAGCGGACAAGCCTTTCCACGCGGCCGACGTCGCGGCGTCCTTCCAGCAGGCCGTCATCGACGTGCTTTCCGAGAAGACGCGCCTGGCGCTCGAGCAGACCGGACACCGGCGGCTCGTCCTCTGCGGCGGCGTCGCGGCAAATTCCGCGCTGCGCGCGCGTATGCAAAAGGATTGTGACGGGCGCGACGTGACGCTCTTCGTCCCTTCGCCCGTCTATTGCACCGACAATGCCGCGATGGTTGCCTGCGCGGGCTACGAAGCGTTTCAAAACGGAGATTTTGACAATTTGGAATTGGATGCGTACGCCCAGCTTGCTTTGTGATACAATATCCTTATCAAAGATTGCTGTAACATGAAAGATGGGGGTAAGTATATGAAGACGTTACCGAATCTCAAATTCCTGTCGATCTGGAACATCAGCTTCGGCTTTTTCGGCATCCAGATCGCCTACGCGCTCCAGACGAGCAGCCTGTCGCGCATCTTCACGACGATCGGCGCGGACCCGAACTCGCTGTCGCTGTTCTGGCTCGTGCCGCCGATTGTGGGGCTCGTCGTCCAGCCGCTCGTCGGCAAATACTCGGACCGCACCTGGAACCGGCTCGGACGGCGCAAGCCGTACCTCGTCATCGGCGCGGTCGTCGCGGTCATCGTGATGCTGTTGCTGCCGAACGCGGGCAGCTTCCAGTTCGCGGTCGCGCAGGCGCTCCTCTTCGGCGCGGTCTGCGTCGTCTTCCTCGACGCGTCGTCCAATATGGCGATGCAGCCGTTCAAGATGCTCGTCGGCGATCTCGTGAACAACGAGCAGAAGACGTTCGCGTATTCGATCCAGTCCTTCCTCAACAACCTCGGCAGCGTCGTCGCCTACGTGTTTCCCTTCGTCTTCGCGGCGGCGGGCATCGCAAACACGGCGGCGAAGGGCGTCGTGCCGGACACCGTGAAACTCTCGTTTTACATCGGCGCGATCATCCTGATCCTGTGCGTGCTGTACACGATGTTCACGGTCAAGGAGATGCCGCCGGACGAGTACCGCCTCTACCACAAGCTGCCCGAAAAGGGCGAGAGCGTCAGCTTCGTGAAGCTGCTGAAAGCCGCGCCGCGCGTTTTCTGGACCGTCGGCCTCGTGCAGTTTTTCTGTTGGGCGGCCTTCCTCTTCCTGTGGACGTATTCGGTCGGTGCGATCGCGACGAACTGCTTCGGCGTGACCGATCTGCACGATACGACGTCGGACGCGTACCAGGCGGCGGGCAACTGGTTCGGCATCTGCTCGGCCGTGCAGGCCATCGGCGCGGTCCTCTGGTCGCTCGCCATCCCGCGCTTCCGCACGCACCGCGCGAGCTACACGGTCAGCCTCGCGCTCGGCGCGGTCGGCTTCGCGTCGGTCTTCTTCGTGACAAACCCCTACGCGCTCTTCGCGAGCTTCTTCCTCATCGGCTGCGCGTGGGCGTCGATGCAGGCGCTGCCGTTCACGATTCTGACGAACGCGCTCGAAGAGGGCAACATCGGCACCTACCTCGGCCTGTTCAACGGCACCATCTGCCTGCCGCAAATCGTCGCCGCCCTCGTGGGCAGCGGCCTGATCGTCCTGTTCAAAAGCCACCAGCCGACCATGTTCCTCGCTGGCGCGGTCCTGCTCATCGGTGGTATCATATCCGTGCACTTCGTAAAGGAAGCAAAGGAGGTCCGTGGTGGCAAAATGGTATGAGTCCGCCGTCTTCTACGAACTCTACACGCGCATGTTCCGCGATGCGAACGGCGACGGGTTCGGCGATTTCGACGGGGTTTATGAAAAATTGGATTATTTGAAAAATCTCGGCGTGGACGCCATCTGGTTTCCGCCGTTCTACGCGAGCCCGCTGCGCGACGGCGGCTACGACATCGCGAACTACCGCCTCGTCGACCCGCGCTACGGCACGATGGAAGACGTCGAGCGCGTCTTCGCCCGCGCGCACGCGCTCGGGATGCACGTCATGATCGATCTCGTCATCAACCACACGAGCGACAAACACGTCTGGTTCGACGCCTCGCGGCGCAGCAAGGACGGCCCATACGGCGACTACTACGTCTGGGCCGACGACGACAAGGGCTATGCGGGCACGCGCGTGATCTTCGGCGCGACCGAGCCGTCGAACTGGACGTACGACCCGGTGCGCGGCCAATATTACTGGCACCGCTTCTACAAGGAGCAGCCCGACCTCAATTTCGACAATCCGAAGGTGCAGCAGGAGGTCTTCGACATCGCGGACTTCTGGGTGGCCAAGGGCGTCGACGGGTTCCGCCTTGACGCGATCCCCTTCCTGTTCGAGCGGGAGGGCACGAATAACGAGTCGCTGCCGGAGACACATGCATTCCTGGCAAAACTGCGGTCCCATCTGGATGAAACCTACGGCGGTGAGGTCTGCCTGCTCGCGGAAGCCTGTGTGCCCGCGGACGAAAACCTGCGGTATTTCGGCACGGAGGCAGCGCCCGAGTGCAACCTGTGCTTCAATTTTCCTTTGATGACGGATTTGTTCCGCGCGCCGAAGACGAAGGACGCGGCGGAGATCCGGCAGACGTGCCGGCGGCTGTTCTCGGATTTGCCCGCGGGCGCGGCGTGGTCGAATTTTTTCCGCAACCACGACTTCCTGACGCTGGAGCTCCTGCCCGAGCTGAAGGTGCGGCAGATGCTCGAATGGTACGCGCCGCCGCAGGGGATGCTCAACGGCGGCATCGCGCGTCGGCTCGGGCCCGTGCTGGACTATGAGGAAAAGGTGATACGGGCGCTGACGGCGCTGCTTGTTTCGCTGCCGGGCGCGCCGTGCTGGTATTACGGCGACGAGATCCTGATGGGCGACGACCCGTCGCTGCCCGACCGCGACTCCGTGCGCCTGCCCGTGCCGTGGGACGAGGTCGAGCGGGCGGAAGCGGATCCGAATTCGTTTTTGAATTGGCTGAAGAAACTGCTGCGGATCCGGCGCACAACGCCACCGTTATTGGAAGGGGATTTTCGGGTTGTCGAAGGCGAGCCGCCGTCGGTGTTTGCCTTCCGGCGATCACTGCCGAACGGGCAGAGCGTGAAGTTTTCCATCGATTTTGCTACAATGGAGTACAGTTGGGAGGCATGAATCGATGGCAGAAACATTTCGGGAAGCATACGGCGGCAGCGCGGACTATGTCCTGAGCGACGAGCTGCGGGGCGCGGTCAACATCGCGGTCGCGCTCGAAAAACCGCTGCTCATCAAGGGCGAGCCGGGCACGGGCAAGACGATGCTCGCGCGGTCGATCGCGGACGCGCTCGGCAAGGAACTGATCGTCTGGAGCATCAAGTCGACGACGAAGGCGCAGGACGGGCTCTATCATTACGACACGGTGCAGCGGCTGTACGACTCGCAGTTCGGTGAGGGCGACGTGAAGGACATCGCGCGCTACATCAAGCTCGGCCGGCTCGGCGAGGCGTTCACATCCGCGGACCGCGCCGTGCTGTTGATCGACGAAATCGACAAGGCCGACCTCGAATTCCCGAACGACCTCTTGTGGGAGCTCGACCAGATGGAGTTTTACATCCCCGAGACGAAGGAGACGGTGCGCGCGGCGTCGCGGCCGATCGTCGTCATCACGTCGAACGCCGAGAAGGAGCTGCCCGACGCGTTCCTGCGGCGCTGCATCTTCCATTATATTGCTTTCCCCGAGCCGGAGCAGATGGAGCGCATCGTGCGCGTCCACTATCCCGATTTGGAAGACGCGCTCGTGGCGGCGGCGATCGAGAAATTTTACGAGCTGCGCGGGATCGGCGATTTGCAGAAGAAGCCCGCGACGAGCGAACTTCTGGACTGGTTGCTCGCGCTGTCGCTTTCGGGCATTCCGGCTGAGCGGCTCGCGGCGGAGATCCCTTTCCTCGGCGTGCTCCTGAAAAAGAACGAGGACACGGACACCTATCAGGAGGTGCAGGAGAAGGGCTACAGCCTGCGCGGGTTCAAGCGCCCGCCGGGCTGATGTTTCTTGCGTTTTTCTATTTGCTGAAAGCCCGCGGCCTGCGCCCGTCCATCCACCAGTGGATGACGTTGATGGACGCTTTGTCGCGCGGGATGGGGGGTGCGTCCCTCACGGGATTCTATGCGCTGTGCCGCGCCGTGCTGCTCACGAACGAGGCGGATTTCGACCGCTTCGACGAGGCATTTCTGGAGTTTTTTCGGGACGTGGCTTTGGGCGAGGACATACCGCCGGAGTTTTTGGACTGGATTGCAGAGTCTCCGCGCGTGCGCGACTTGGACGATCGCGACGAGATCTGGGATTCGTTAGTCTCGTACAAAGAGCTGCTAAAGCGCCTCGAAGAACGCCTTTTGGAGCAGAAGGAGCGGCACGACGGCGGCACCTACTGGGTCGGCACGGGCGGCGCCTCGACGCAGGGCCACGGCGGGTTTCATGAACAGGGCATCCGCGTCGGCGGCGAAGGGCGCCACGGGAACGCGCTCGCCGTCGCGGCGGCGCACCGCTACCGCGACTTCCGCGAGGACGAAGTGCTCGGCGTGCGACAGTTCCAGACCGCGCTGCGCCACCTGCGCCAATACTCCTCGCGCGACACGGCCGCCCGCACCGAGCTCGACCTGCCCGGCACGATCGACGGCACGGCCGCCAACGCGGGCACGCTGAAGCTCGTCTACGAGCGCCCGCGCGTCAACACCGTGAAGCTCCTCGTTCTGTTTGACTGCGCCGGTTCGATGGAGCCCTACGCACGCCTCGCAAACCGGCTCTTCCAGGCCGTCTCCCGCGCCAACCATTTCAAGGACACGCGGTTTTATTATTTCCACAACAGCGTCTATGACAAGCTCTACCGCACGGCGGAGTGCATCACGGGCGACTGGGTTGACAGCGACTATGTGCTGCGGCTTTTGGACGGCGAATACCGCCTCGTTATCGTCGGCGACGCGAACATGGCGCCCTACGAGCTCTTCATGAAAAGCGGCATCGCGGTCCGCGGCATCTACAGCGGCGAGCCGTCCATCGACCGCCTGCGCCGCTTCCGCCGCCGTTTCGGCCACGCCGTCTGGCTCAACCCGATCCCCCGGGCCCGTTGGTCCTCTCAACGCGGCCACGAGACCATCGCCGCCATCGGCGACATCTTCCCGATGCACGAGCTGACGCTGGGCGGCCTCGACAAAGCCATCCGCGAACTCTTGACGCGACCCGCGCAAATGTGATATGTTAGATACTCGCGCGGGGGCGTAGCTCAGCTGGTTAGAGCGCTTGCTCGACAAGCAAGAGGTCACTGGTTCGACTCCAGTCGTCCCCACCATCCTCGGCAAAGGCAAACTCCTGATTTTCGGGGTTTGCCTTTGTGATGAATAAGGGACAGGAGAAGCCATGATCATTACAACTACGCCCGTTATTGAAGGGCACCCCATTCGGGAATACCGCGGCCTTGTCACCGGAGAGGTCATC
>JAISTF010000101.1 GCA_031272745.1 Eubacteriales Family XIII. Incertae Sedis bacterium | reverse complement strand
CTTCTCCATCTCGAGCGACAGCCCGCCCTCGCCGGACACGAGCACGGCCGGGTGCGATTTGAGCCGCTTCGACAGCCGCACGTCCGCGACCTTGCCGTCCAGCGCCTTCTTCATCTCCTCCAACAGCCCCGCGTATTTCTCCGCCTTCTTCTCGGCCTTCTTGCGGTCTTCCTCGCTCTCCTCGATGCCGAGGTCGCTGTCCGACGCCGAGCGGAACTCCTTGCCGCCGTACTCGCGCAGCATCTTCAGCGCGAACTCGTCGACCTGGTCCGGCCCGTAGAGGATCTCATAGCCTTTGTCCTTCAGCATCTCCGTCTGCGGCATCCGGTCGATCTGCTCGACCGACTCGCCCGCCTGGTAGTAGATGTACTTCTGGTCCTCCTTCATGCGACTCACGTACTCGCCGAACGTCACGAGCTTCTTCTCCGAGCTCGAATAGTAGAGGATCAAATCCTGGAGCGTCTCCTTCGCCGCGCCGTAATTGTCGTACAGCCCGTATTTGAGCTGCAAGCCGAACGCGCCCCAGAACGTCTCGTATTTCTCGCGGTCGCCCGACAGCATCGCCTCGAGCTCGCTCTTGATTTTCTTTTCGAGCCGCTGCGCGATGGCCTTGAGCTGGCGGTCGTGCTGCAGCAGCTCGCGGCTGATGTTGAGCGACAGGTCCTGCGAATCGACGACGCCCTTCACAAAGCCGAAGTAGTCGGGCAGCAGGTCGGCCGCCTTGTCCATGATGAGCACGCCGCTCGAATACAGCTGCAAGCCCTTCTCAAAATCCTTCGTATAATAATTGTACGGCGCGCGCGCGGGCACGAAGAGCAGCGCCTCGTAGCTGACCACGCCCTCGACGCCCGTATGGATCACCTTGAGCGGGTCCTCGAAGTCGCCGAACTTCCCCTTGTAGAAATCCGCGTACTCCTCGTCCGTGATCTTCGCCTTCGGCCGCTTCCAAAGCGGCACCATGCTGTTGAGCGTTTCCTCCTTTTCCTCCACATCCATCTTGATCGGATACCGGATATAATCCGAATACCGCTTCACGAGCGACCGCACCTTCCACGCCGACAGAAACTCCCCGTACTTCTCTTCCTCCGTGTCGTCTTTGAGGGTGAGCGTGATCACCGTCCCGCAGGCCGGCTTTTGCGCCTCTTTGATCGAATAACCATCCGCGCCCTCGCTCTTCCACTCCCATGCCGCATCGACGCCCCAAGCCTTGCTGACGACCTTGACTTCCTTGCTGACCATGAACGCCGAATAGAAGCCCACGCCGAACTGGCCGATGATGTCGATCTTGTTCGCCGCCTTCCCGTCGGCACCTTCCGCGAACAGCAGCGAGCCGCTCCGCGCGATCGTCCCGAGGTTTTCTTCCATCTCCTCCTTTGTCATGCCGATGCCGTTGTCCTCGATCGTGATCGTCCGCGCGGTCTCGTCCATGCTCAGTTTGATGAAGAAATCGTTTTTCGACACGCCGCTGATCTTCTCCGTCAGCGCCTTGTAGTAGAGCTTGTCGATCGCGTCGCTCGCGTTGCTGATGAGCTCGCGCAGGAAGATTTCCTTGTGCGTATAGATCGAGTTGATCATGAGATCGAGCAGCCGCTTCGACTCCGCCTTGAACTGTTTTTTCGCCATTCCCTATATGACCTCCTTACAAAACCGTCGTAGGGGCGGGGCTTGCCCCGCCCGCTGTAGGGGCGGCATTCTGCCGCCCGCCGTTAGCACTCTCACAACGAGAGTGCTAATATCATACAACACCCGTTACGAAACTGTCAAGAGGTCTCTTGAAACGCGAGCGCGTCTTCGAGGCGCAGTGTGCCTTTGTAGATGGATTTGCCGCAGATCGCGCCGGCGCAGCCGAGGGCCGCGAGGGCGCGGACGTCTTCGATGGTGGCGATGCCGCCGCTCGCGACGACGGACGCAGTTTCGGGCAGGACGGAAAGGAGCTCCGACAGCTCGGCCAGATTCGGCCCCGCGAGCGTGCCGTCCTTCGAGATGTCCGTGTAGATGATGGCCCGCGCGCCCGCGTCGGCCATCGCGCGCGCCAGGTCCGTGAAGCGCGCCTCGCTGCCTTCGAGCCAGCCGCCGCCGCGCGCCCTGCCGTCCTTCGCGTCGATGCCGATGGCGATCCGCTCGCCGTGCGCGGCGATCATCGCGCGCGCAAACTCCGGGTCCGAGATCGCCACAGAGCCGAGGATGACGCGCCAGACGCCGCCGCGCAGGTAGCTTTCGATAGTGGCTTCGTCGCGGATGCCGCCGCCCACCTCCACGCGCAGGGCCGTGCCCTCGCACACCGCCCGGACCAAAGCGTCGTTCACGGGCCGCCCCGCGAGGGCGCCGTCGAGGTCGACCATGTGCAGATGCGTCGCGCCCGCGCGCGCAAACCGCCGCGCCGCCGACAGCGCGTCGTCCGCGACCCGCTCGCTCGTCGCGAAATCGCCCTGCGTCAGCCGCACGGGCGTCCCGTCCCTCAGATCGATTGCCGGAAATATGACCATGAAACAAGTCTAACATAGTTATTGAAAAATTATTGAAAAAAATTGCAAAATCGTGTTTGCATCCGAAAAAACGGGGTATAAACATACATATTGCAAGTTGATCAAAAAGGGCTAAAGGGAGAACGAATGCAGACGCATCGCACCAACCGAATATCTGCGCGGCTGCGCGCGCCGGACGTGCCGCCGGAGCTGAGGGAGCGTTTCGAGCGCGAGCGCCTCGACACAAACATCACGCGCATGTATTTTTTCGCGTGGTACATCATCACGATCCAGGTCGTGCTGCAAATCCTCAACATCTTCTGGCCGCAGCTGCCGGGGTCGGGCATCGAGATTCCGATCATGCTCTACATCCTGCTGTCGCTCGCGACGATCGTGGTCGGCGTGGTGTACGTCGTGCTCTTCTCGCAGGTGAAGCGCGGGCGCATCCGCAGCCTCGCGGCGCAGCGGTTCCTCTACCGCAGCCTCATCGCGATTTACGTCGTGATCCAGATGGTCTTCGGGACGTTCAACATCCTCACGGTCCAGGGCGTGAATTCGCAGATCGTGCTCATGCTGCTCGTCGGCCTCGTGCCGATCATGCGCGCGCTGTACAGCGGCGCGATCATCCTCGCCTCGCTCGCGTACATGCTGATCCTCATGTACTGTTCGCAGGGCATCACGGACGCCGAGGGGATTTCCTCGTGGCGGCAGTTTGCGTACACGGATATGCGCGCGAACCTGCTCATCCTGACGGGGCTCGGCATTTTCATCTCGGGCATCGTCTACCGCCTGTATGTCAATAACTTTCTCAAGAGCGTCGCGCTCGAGAATGCGAAAGCGCGGTTTCTCTCGGGCATCAACCACGAGCTGCGCACGCCGATGAACGCCATCGCGGGGCTGGCGGGGCTCGCGCGGAACGCGTCGGATCCCGCGAAGGCGGCCGAGGCGCTCGACGCGCTGTCGGAGCAGACGGAGCGGTTTGCGGCGCGGCTGAACAGCCTGTCGGACATCATCGGCGACGGCGGGGAGATCGCGTACGCGGGGGACGCCGGCGAAGCGGACGGGGCGGGCGCCTTGGGGGACGCGGCCGCGAGCGGGGGGGGCGGCGGCGACGCGAACGACATCTCCGTGCCGAACCTCGCGGGCCGGCACATCCTCGTCGTCGACGACGTCGAGATCAACCGCACGGTGCTCGCGGGCATGGTCGAGATGACGGGCGCCGCGGTCGTCGAAGCCGCGGACGGCACGGAAGCCGTCGCGCTGTTCGAAGGCTCGGCCGAAGGGCATTTCTCGCTGATCCTCATGGATGTCATGATGCCGCGCATGGACGGCAACGAGGCCGCGCGGCGCATCCGCGCGATGGCGCGCGCCGACGCGCAGTCCGTGCCAATCATCGCGGTCTCCGGCAACGCGCTCGACGAGGACGCGGCCGCGTCCCTGGCGGCCGGCATGAACCGGCACCTCGCAAAGCCCGTCGACTTCACGAGCGTGATGCAGACGCTGCGGATGTACGTCACGCCGGGGGGCGCGCCGCCGGGCGGCACGCCGGGTGTCGCGTCACCGATTTCCAGCTGATGCCAATTCGTGGCGCCATGCCGGGCGTGCCCGACGTGGCATGCCGGATGTCGCGTGCCTACAGCTCGCGCCGGCCTTCGATGGCTTTGGCGAGCGTCACGTCGTCCGTGTATTCGAGGTCGCCGCCGATGGGCACGCCGTGCGCGATGCGCGTCACGCGGATGCCCGCGGGCTTGATGAGTTTCGCGAGATACATCGCCGTTGCTTCCCCTTCGATGTTTGGATTTGTGGCAAGGATGACTTCCTTTGCCTCGTCGTTTTGCGAGAGCCGCACGATGAGACTCTCGAGGTTGAGGTCCTCGGGGCCGATGCCGCTCATCGGCGCGATGACGCCGTGCAGGACGTGGTAGAGGCCGCGGTATTCCTTCATGCGCTCGACGGCGACGACGTCCTTCGGGGATTCGACGACGCAGTAGATGCTTTGGTCGCGCGCCGCGTCCGCGCAGATCGCGCATGGGTCCACGTCCGTCAGGTTGCCGCAGACGGAGCAGTATTTGAGCTCGCGCTTCGCGGTCGTGATCGCGTCGGCGATGCCGAGCGCGTCCTCGTCGCTCATCGAGAGGATGTGAAAGGCGAGCCGCTGCGCCGTCTTTCCGCCGATGCCCGGCAGCTTCGAGAGCTCCGTGATAAGCCGCGCCAGCGGCTGCGACACCCCGCTCATAAGGCTAAAGCAACCCCTCCGGCAGGCCGAGCCCGCCCGTCAGTTGGCTCATCCCCTTCTGGGACATCTCTTCAATCTGCCGCAGCCCCTCGTTGACCGCCACGAGAATCAAATCCTGGAGCATCTCCGGATCGTCCTTGTCCATCACATCGGGGTCGATCGTGATCGACACGAGCTCCTTCTTGCCGTTGACCTTGACCGCCACCGCGCCGCCGCCGGCCGTCGTCTCGACCTCCTGCTGCTCGAGCTCCTCCTGCATCTTGGCCATTTCCTCCTGCATCTGCCGGAGCTGCCGCATCTGCGCCGCCTGCGCGCCGCCGCCGCCGCGGGCCATGCCGCCGAAGCCGCCGCCGCCGCCGCCGCCCGATTTCTTCTTTCCCGCCTTCATGCCTTTGCCCATGATCTATTCTCCTTCACACAATTCAATAATGAGCATCTCCACGAGAATCGCGGGTTGCGCAGCCCAGCGGCTCTCGTTGTAGAGCTTCGCCAGCGCGCGGATCTGCCCCGCGAGCTGCTTCGCGTCGTAGCCCTTTGTCTGCTCGCGCACCGCCGCGATGTTTTCGAGCGAGCGGTTCAAGATCGCTTCCGGGCGGTCCAAATACTTCACGAGCAGCGCGCTGCGCAGATAGTCCACCCAGTCCTCGAGCACGCGCCGCGCTTCCTTGCCGTCCTGCATCATCGCCGCGAAAAGCGCGAGCGCCTCCGCCGCCTGCCGCGCGAACACCGCCGCGGACAGCGCCGCGATCGCCTCGTCTCCCGGGCTGCCCACCGCGTCCAAGACGTCCTCCCGGGAGATGTCCTCCTTTTGGGACGACACGCAGGCCTCGAGAATCGACAGCGCGTCGCGCACCGACCCGTCCGCGTTCGCCGCGATCAGGGCCAGCGCGTCCGGCGCGGCCTTCAGCCCGAGCTCGCCCGCGATCTCCGCGAGCCCTTCCGCGATGACCGCGGCGGGCACGCGCTTGAATTCAAACGACAGGCACCGCGACCGGATCGTCGCGGGCAGCTTGCCGGGCTCCGTCGTCGCGAGCACGAAGACCGTGTTTTCCGGCGGCTCCTCGAGCGTCTTCAGAAAGGCGTTGACCGCCGCGTTCGACAGCATGTGCACCTCGTCAATGATGAAGACGCGCTTGCGTCCCACCGTCGGCGGGTAGACCGTGATGGACGTGATTTCCCGGATGTTGTCGACCCCGTTATTCGATGCCGCGTCCAGCTCGATGACGTCGACAAACGTCCCGTTTTGAATCGACAGGCAGACCTCGCAGACCCCGCAGGGCCGCCCGGCCGGATCGTCCGCGAGGCAGTTGAGCCCCTTCGCGAGCAGGCGCGCCATCGTCGTCTTGCCCGTCCCGCGCGTCCCCGAAAACAGGTACGCGTGCGGCACGCTGCCCGAGGCGATCTGCGCGCGCAGCACGTTCACGACGTGCCGCTGCCCCAACACCTTGTCAAAAGTGCCGGGCCGGAACCGCCGGTATATCGCTTCGTAGGGTTTTCCTTCCGTCCACATGGTATCAGTATATCACACGCCCTGCGCGGCCACTCCGCCCCATGCGCTGAGCGCGCGCTTCAGCAGCGCCGCCGCGTTTCCCATCAGCTTCTCGATGTCCTTCTCCGTCGCGTCGCCGACGTGCACGCCCGCGCCCGCGCAGACGTTGACACAGAACGCGTCGCAAAACGCGCCCGCGAACATTTCCGCGATGGCCGCGTCCTTGTGCGCCGCCGCGCTCATGACCGAGATGCGGCAGAAGCCGGTGCCGTCGCCCTGCGCGCGGATCGTCTCGCCCGTGACGGGATTGACCGTGACGGCCGGCTCCGCGAGCGCGACGCTGCCGATGTGCGGGCGCGACCCGCCGCCGACGATGATGTCCACGTCTTCCCCCACGGCGCGGATTTCCGTCCAGACGTCAAACGGCGCCTCTCCTTCGGAGAGGAAGACGCGCCGCGCGCCGCTGTCTTCGCCTTCAAATTTCTTTTTCATAT
>JAISTF010000098.1 GCA_031272745.1 Eubacteriales Family XIII. Incertae Sedis bacterium | reverse complement strand
TGCAGCTCGGCGTACGGGGGGTCGACGCCGTCGACGCCGTACACGACGGACAAGGAAGGGCGCGGCCCGACGTGGGCGATGTCGCTGTTTGAGGACAACGCGGAGTACGCGTATGGTTTCCTTCTCGGCCACGAGGCGGTGCAGCAGGAGCTTGCCGCGCGCGTGGAGGGGCTTGCGGAGGCGGGGGCGCTCGCGCGGGACGTCGCCGACGGGTATTTGGCGAGCATGCACGATTTCGAGGCGTCGGACGCGGCGTCGGACGCGGTCGTTGCGGCGGTAGAGGCATTGGTCGGCGGGCGCGTTGTGGCGGATGTTGCGGATGGCGGGCGGCAGGATGCCGCCCCTACGGTTTTTGAGGATGCCTTGTATATTTTGAAGAACAAGGAGTATCTGGCGAAGAAGTCCTTTTGGGCTTTCGGCGGCGACGGGTGGGCGTACGACATCGGCTACGGCGGGCTCGACCATGTGCTCGCGCAGGGCAAGGACATCAATGTGCTCGTCATGGACACCGAGGTCTATTCCAACACGGGCGGCCAGTCCTCGAAGGCGACGACGACGGGCGCGGTCGCGAAGTTCGCGGCGGCCGGCAAGGACGTCAAGAAGAAGGACCTCGGCCTGATGGCCGTCAGCTACGGCTACGTCTACGTCGCGCAGATCGCGCTCGGCTACGACCAAAACCAGGCGCTCGCCGCGATCCGTGAGGCGGAGTCCTACCCCGGCCCGTCGATGATCATCGCCTACTGCCCCTGCATCGAGCACGGGCCGAAAATCGGCATGGGCAAGAGCCAGGAGGAGATCAAACGCGCCGTCGAAGCGGGCTACTGGCACTGCTGGCGGTACGACCCGCGCCGCAAGGACGCCGGCGAGAACCCGTTCACGCTCGACTCGAAGCCGCCGACGGGCGACATACGGGAGTTCATGGGCAGCGAGGGACGCTTCGCCTCGCTCGCGCTCGCGTATCCGGAGCGCGCCGAGAGGCTGTACGCAAAAGCCGCCAAGGACGCGGCGGAGCGTTATGAGACGTATAAAAAATTGGCGGGAGTGTGACGTTATTGTTATTGTAAAAAAGGAGGGAAACATCATGTCAGAAACCATCACTTCGAAACAGCAGAGCCGGAGGTCGATCATCATCTCGGTCGGCTTCATGGTGTTCGCGACGTTCTTCGGCGCGGGCAACCTCATCTTCCCGCCCTACCTCGGCTTCATCGGCGGGGGCTCCATGTGGGCGGTCGGATTCATCTTTTTCATCATCTTCGACACGGTGCTCGGCATCCTCGGCCTCGCGGCGTCGGGCAAATACCCGCAGGTGGAGCTCGGCGTCTTCTACCGGCCGGGCCGCCGCTTCATGATCATCATCGGCGCGGTCGCGACGTTCATCGGCTCGCTGCTCGTCGTCGTGCCGCGCACGGCGCTCACGAGCTACCAAATCTTCCTGCAGCCCATCCTCGCGGGCGGTTACGAAAACGTCGACACGCAGGCCACGGGCCTGCCCGCCGACGCGGTCATCTTCCTCGTCGTCTTCCTCGTGCTCGCGACGTTCTGCGCCGTGCGGCCCACGAAGGTCGTCGACATCGTCGGCCGCGTGCTCACGCCGGTGCTGCTCGTCGTCCTCGTCGTGCTCATCGTCATCGGCCTCGCCAACATGTCCGGCTCGGGCGTCCGCGCGGAGGCCTACGACCCCGGCTCCACGATCATCGCCTTCGGCATCACGCAGGGCCTGCAGACCTTCGACGCGGCCACGGGCACGATCATCGCGGTCATCATCATCGCGAGCCTCTTCGCGAAGGGTATCACGAATTCTTCGGAGCAGACGAAGATGATCCTGCGCGCCGGCCTCGTCGCGGCCGTCTGCCTCATCGTCATCTACCTCGGCCTCACGCTGCTCGGCCTGTTCTACTCGAACGACCCCACCCTCATGGAGCAGTTCGGCGCCAACGGTACGCTCGACCAGTACGCGCTGCTGAATTACATCATCTCGAACAACCTGGGTTTTGGCGGTACCGTGATTTTCGGAATAACGGTTTTGGTAGCCACCTTTACGACCGCCATCGGTTGTATTTCGCTCACGTCTGAGTATTTCAGCCGCATCTCGGGGCGCAAGCTCTCGTACAAGGCGGCGGTCATCGGCGGCATGGTCATCGCCTTCATCGTGGCCATCGTCGCGATCCTCGCGTCCGGCAGCACGTCGGGCGGCGGGCAGTGGATCCTCAACATGACGGTGCCGGTCCTGCTCGTGACCGCGCCCATCACGGTCGTGCTCATCATCCTCAACCAGTTCACGGACAAGATCAAAAACGACAACGTGTTCCGCGGCGCGACGATCGGCGCGGCAATCTGGGGATTGTTCTGGGGGCTCGCTTACATCTTCGTCGTGTCGACCGCGTCGGCCACCGCGCCGCTCGGCGTGGCGGGCGTGCCGATCCTCGGCGACGACGGAACCTTCCTCGGCATCGAGTCGCATATGCAGGGCTTCTTCAACATCATCGCCGTGATGTTCGGCAGTTCGCCGTATGACTACTTCGGGACGCTGACGCCGGACTTCACGCCGGCCTACACGGCCTACGGCAGCTGGAACGTCATCTTCCGCGCGACCGGCGACCTCGGCTACATCATCCCCGCGGCCGTCGGCGGCGTCATCGGCTTCTTCATCAAGAAGGGCGGTTTCGAGGAGCGGCCGTACCTGCGCGAGCACGCGGGCGACGACAGCTTTGATTTTGAAGCGCTGGCCGCCAAGAAAGCGGCGGGCTGAGAGGAGACGGGCGATGAATCCGTTATTCAATGAGTACGTCGGGGCGCCCTGGCTCGAGCATGTCGAGACCGAGCCGTCGCCTTACGCGAAAAAGCGGCAGCCGGAAATCTTCAAGGAGCAGGAGGCGTACCCGATGTCGCCGGGCAATGAGCTCACCTACTTGGACGACAGCACGCCGGCGGGCGTCGAGCGCGAGCAGGACATCGAGATGCCGAACGGGCTGCATATGTACCATTACGTGCCGAAGCAGCGGGACCCGTCCGAGCGGCGCGCCATATACTACATCCACGGCGGCGGGTTCATGCGCGGCAACGGGCGGTGGTGCCGCCTCAACGCGATCACGCAGGTGAAAAATCTCGGGCTGCCCGTCTACGCGGTCGAGTATCGTTATACGCCGGAGAACAAATATCCGAAGGGGCTCGACGACGCGACGTGGGGTTGGGACTATCTCGTGAACACGCGCGGCTTAGGTCCCGCGGACATCATCGTCAGCGGCGAGTCGGCGGGCGGCACCTATGCGATGGCGCTGTGCGCCAGGCTGCGGCGGCAGGGGCGGCCGCTACCCGGCGGGCTCGTGATCCTCTCGGGCTACCTTGATATGACGCTGACGAGCCCGTCGTACAAGGCGAATTTCGGCATCGACCCCGTGTTCACGGTCGACCTCTCGCTCTTCGTTCCCTACTACATCGACGATTTGTCGAAGCTGAAGGAGCCGGAGGTGTCGCCGATTTACTCGGACTTCACGGGCTATCCGAAGACGTTTTTCTGCGTCGACGACACCGAGGTCTTCCTGTCCGACGCGCTCATCGTCTGCGACAAGCTCGCGCGGCTCGGCATCGAGTGCAAGGCGTACGTCCCGCACGGGCTCATGCACGTCTTCCCGTTCGAGATGCCGGACATCCCCGAGTCGCAGAAGGCGTGGCTCGAGGTGCGCAATCTCTTCGGGCTGTCGCTCCGCGCCGAGCGCGGCGACGTAGGGCACCACTTGTCGAGCATCGCGCTCAACTACCCCGCGTCGGGCATCCGCAAGATGTTCGACCTCGCCTTCGGCTATCCGGACGCGATCAAGCTGACGGTCGGCGAGCCCAATTTCGACACGCCCGAAAACATCCGCGAGGCGTGCAAGCGCGCTTTGGACGAGGGCTACACCAGGTACAATCCCAACCAGGGCCTGCCCGAGCTGCGCGAGGCAATCGCGGCGGATTGCGCGGCGCGGACCGGAGCGGCGCTCACGGCCGACAACGTCATGGTCACGGTCGGCGCGATGGAGGCGCTGACGCTCGCGCTCATCGCGACCGTGAACCACGGCGAGGAAGTGCTCGTGCCCAACCCGTGCTTCCCCAACTACCTCGGGCAGATCCTCGTGGCCGGCGCGGTGCCGGTGTCCGTGCCGGTGTATGAATCGAATCATTTCAACATCCGCGCGGAGGACATCGAGCATGCCGTCACGCCGCGCACGCGGGCGCTGCTTTTGAATTCCCCAAGCAACCCGCTGGGCTCCGTGCTGACGCGAAAGGAGATCGAGGCGATCGCGGAGGTGGCTTTGCGGCACGATCTCATCGTGTTTTCGGACGAGGTCTACGACCGCATTCTGTACGACGGGGCGGAGTATTTCAGCATCGCGCAGATCCCCGAGGTGCGGGACCATGTGCTCGTGATCAATTCGTTTTCGAAGACGTACGCGATGACGGGCTGGCGCGTGGGCTACGCGGTCGGGGAGAAGTCGGTCGTCACCTCGATGCCGCGCATCCAGGAAGGGCTCGTGTCGTGCGTGCCGACGTTCACGCAGCGGGCGGCGCTCGAGGCGTTGACGGGGCCGCAGGACGCGGTGCGCGCGATGCTCGCGGACTACGCGCGGCGGCGCGACCTCATGGTGGACGGGCTTCGCGCGATCCCGGGGATCACCTGCCAGAAGCCGCCGGGGAGTTTCTACGCGTTCCCGAACATCTCGGCGCTCGGCGTGAGCTCGCAGCAGTTCGCGGAAGACCTCGTGACGCAGGCCGGCGTCGTCGTCGTGCCCGGGTCGGCGTTCGGCTCGATGGGCGAGGGCTACCTGCGCGTGGTGTTTGCGAACACGGACGAAAACATCGCGGAGGCGGTGCGGAGGATCGGAGACTATGTCAAATCCCATTTTTGAACCATACGACGGTGCCCCGTGGTTGGTGCGGACGACGGCGGCGCCGACGGCGGAGGCCGAGGCGGCCATCGTGCCGCATCTTGCGCTGCTGAAGGAGTACCCGATGCAGCCCGGCGTCGACCGCGCCTTCATCGACGACGCCACGCCGCCCGGCATGACCCGCGAGGACGTCGCCGAGGCCGGCGCGCGGCTGTTCTTCTACTACTTGGATGACGAAA
>JAISTF010000038.1 GCA_031272745.1 Eubacteriales Family XIII. Incertae Sedis bacterium | reverse complement strand
CGAGTTCCTCTGTTTCCTCTGCGGCCTCACCGACGAAGTTCGGGACCAACAGCAGCACGAGCGCCGCGACAATAACGATGAGCTTGACGTTGACCGTCCCTGTTTTGATTCTGTTCAATCCGCTTGCCTCCTGTCACTTATAGATATTTATTATACCACGATATCACGGAAACGGCGGGGTGGGGTTTGCGACAAAAAAAGAAATTGTCGGGTTGTTTCGTGAGATAAAAGGAGCTTGTATTCTGTCATCATCCGATAGGACTCGAAGAGGAAAAAAGCAATGCTGACGAACGGTCAAACTACACATCTTCCATATTCGCGCATCTTGGTCGTCGACGACGTGCAGACGAATCTCGCCATCACGGTCGAAATGCTGAAGCCCTACTGCGTCACCGTCGACACGCTGACGGACGCGATGAAGGCGGTGTCGGTCATCCGCGCGGGGGAGCCGAAATATGACCTCGTCCTCATGGATTATCTGATGCCGGGCCTCGACGGCGTGGAAGCTGTGCAGGCCATCCGCAACGAGATCGGCACGGCTTACGCAAAATCCCTGCCCATCGTCGCGCTCACGGGCAACCGCATCGTCGGCAACGACGCGATGTTTTTGCGGCACGGGTTCCAGGACGCGATGTCGAAGCCGATCGACGCGAACCGGCTCGACGAAATCCTGCGAAAATGGGTCCTTCACGAAAATCCCGAAAACACTGCCTCTCCTGCGTTGGCAACACACGCGGAACCGGCAGTCGGTTTCGATATCCCGGGCGTGGACTGCGATCGGGGGCTGCTCAGGTTTGGGGGGAACGACGACGCCTGGAGAGGGGTCCTCGCGTCGTTCGTGGATCATGCAACCAGCCTGCTGGCCCGTATCCGGACCGCGCCCGGGGAAAAAGAATTGCAAGAATACGCCACCGTCATCCACGGCATCAAGGGCGCCGCGCTCGGCATCTGCGCCAACAGCATCGGCATCAAAGCGGGCGCGCTCCAGACGGCGGCGGAAGACGGCCGCATCGCGTTCGTGCGCGACTACCACGACCGCTTCGTGACGGAAGTCGGCGCGCTCGTCGCGTCCGTCTCGGCGGCGCTCGCGGCGGCGAGGTCGCCCGAACCGGAGATGGCGGAAGAGCGCAAGGCGAAAATCGACGCCTTCGCGGGGGAATTCACGAAGAGCCTGCACAGCCTCGCCTCGCGGAGACAGCAACGCATCGTGCTCGTCGACGACAACCTGACAAACCTCGCCATCGTGCGCAATATGCTGAACACCTTGTACCGCCTGCATACGGTGGCCACGGGCGAGATGCTCTTCGAGCTGCTCGAAAACATCGCGCCGGCCATCCCCGACCTGATCCTGCTCGACATCGAAACGCAGGGTTCAGGCGGCTTCGAGACGCTGAAGGCGCTCAAAGCCAACCCGAAATACCGCTGGATCCCCGTGATCTTTCTGACCGCGCAAAAGGACGAGCTCTGCGAGATGGAAGGTCTCGCGCTCGGCGCGGTGGACTATGTTTACAAACCGCTCTCGGCCCCGCTGCTCCAAAGGCGCATCGAAAACCATCTCCTGATCGCCAAACAGAACCAGACGCTCCACGAGCAGGCCGAGGATTTGGAGCGTCTCGCAAATTCCCTTCATGACATGGTCGTCCAAAAGACCGAACAAGTCGTCGGCCTGCAAAACGCGGTGCTGGGCACCGTCGCGGAGCTCATCGAATTCCGCGATGATGTGACGGGCGACCATGTCGTGCGCACGCAGAAATTCCTGAAGCTGCTCATCGGCCGCATGGAAGAGACGGGCCTCTACCGCCAGGAAGTCGAGGAATGGAATCTGGAACTGATGATTCCTTCGGCGCAGCTGCACGACGTCGGCAAGATCGCCATCAGCGACGCCATCCTGAACAAACCCGCGCGGCTGACGCCCGCCGAGTTTGAGATCATGAAGACGCATACGACGATCGGGGTCGAGATCATCGAGCGCATCGCGAAACAGACGGAAGACCACGAGCTGCTGCGCTACGCCAAGCGTATCGCGGGCACGCACCACGAAAAATGGGACGGGTCCGGCTACCCGTACGGCCTCGTCGGCACGACGATTCCGCTCGAAGGCCGTCTGATGGCGATCGTGGACGTCTACGACGCGCTGATTTCGAAGCGCCCCTACAAAAACGCTTATTCGCCGCGCGACGCGGAACAGATCATCCTCGAAGGCAGCTGCACGCATTTCGACCCGGAGCTCGTGAGGATTTTCTCCGACGTGTCCGACCAATTCGCCAGCATCGCGACCGAATCCGGGGGAGCCGGCTCCCCTGGCCGACCCGGATTCGTCGCGGTTCTACCCGCTATCGGCAGAGTTGCATCGTAGGGGGTGATCGATAAGAGAAAATGACAATACATCAACTGTTTCCCTAAATACCCTATACGAAGCCGGGGCGTTCCATCCGTTGCCCCGGCTTCACCTCTTTCTTGTGGTAGAATAATCGCTATGGCGGATACGAAAATCGGTTTCATAGGCGCCGGGAAGGCCGGCACGAGCTTCGGGCGGTACGTCGCGGAAAAGCGGCCGGCCGGTTTTTCCCTGTCCGGCTACCACAGCCGCACGCCGGCCTCGGCGGAGCGGGCGGCCGCGCTGACGGGCAGCCGCGCGTTTGCGGACGCGGCGTCCTTGATCGCCGCGAGCGACCTCGTCGTGCTGTCCGTGCCGGACGGCGCGGTGGCGGCAGTGGCGGCGGCGACGGACGGCGGCGCTCCTGCCGGCAGGACCGGCGGACAGGCCTCGCTTTTCTGCCATCTCAGCGGGTCTCTGAGCCTGCCGGGCATCGGCTCGATCCACCCGCTCGCGGCGCTGTACGACCGCGAGACCGCGTGGGAGAAACTCGCCACCGCCTGGTTTTCCATCGAGGGCGAAGAGGCCTTCCTTCAGGCGGCGCACGCGCTCTTGGACGCGCTCGGCAACCCCTACTGCGAGATCGCGAAGGGCAAGAAGCCGCTCTACCACGCGGCGTCCGCCGTCGCAAGCAACCTCGTCTGCGCCGTCGCTTACACGGCGGCGGAGCTCTACCGCGCCTGCGGCCTCCCCGAAGATTTTTCGAATAACGCCTGGCGCCCCCTCTTTTTGGAAAATGCGAAAAACATCGCGGCTCTCGGCCCTTCCGCCGCGCTGACCGGTCCTCTTGAGCGCGGTGACGCGGCGACGATCGCCGGACACCTCGAAGCGCTTGCGGCCGCCCCGCCGGACATCCGCGAGGCCTATGTCGCGCTTTCCCGCGTCCTCGTCGACACGGCGCGCGAGAAGCATCCGGACCGCGACTACGCGGAGATCGAAGCGCTGTTGGCGGCCTGCGGGCCGTCGCGCAAGGAGTGTTGAAACAGCCATGACCACCGATACAATCTCGTCAGCCTTGTGCACCACGATTGCCGAAGCGCACGGCGCCGTTTTCTCCGCCCGCATGGCCAATCGAACCATCGGCCTCGTGCCGACGATGGGCGCGCTGCACGAAGGCCACCTCTCGCTCATCCGCCGCGCCGCCGCCGAAAACGGTTTCGTCGTCGTGAGCGTCTTTGTGAATCCGATCCAGTTCGACGACGCCGCGGATTTTGTTGCCTACCCGCACACGATCGAAGAGGACGCGGCGCTGGCCATCGACGCGGGCGCGGACGCGGTCTTCGCGCCGTCGGCAAAGGAGATGTACCCCGACGGATTCTCTTCCTATATCGACATGGGCGGCATCACGGAGCGGCTCTGCGGCGCCGCGCGCAAGGCGCATTTCCGCGGCGTCTGCACCGTCGTCGGCAAGCTGTTTCACATCGTGCAGCCCGACCGCGCCTATTTCGGCGAAAAGGACGCGCAGCAGCTCGCCGTCGTGCGCAAGATGGTGCGCGACCTCAACTTCCCGATCCGGATCGTCGGCTGCCCGACCGTGCGCGAGCCGGACGGCCTCGCGATGAGTTCGCGCAACGCGCGCCTGTCACAGGAGGAGCGGAAAGCGGCGCGATGCCTCTTCCGCGCCCTGTCGGAAGCCTGCCGCCTCTTCGCGGAAGAAGGCGCACGCGGCGCGGCGGCGCTCACCGGCGCGATGCGCGGCGTCCTCGCGGCCGAACCGCTCGCCCGCGCCGAATACGTCGAGATCGTCGACCCCGAAACCTTCGCGTCCCGTGCGCCCGAAGCCGCCGTGCACGCCGGCGACCGCGCCATGCTCGCCGTCCATGTCGGCGGCGTGCGCCTCATCGACAATATGGAACTGACCGAAACGCGGGAGACCCTTGCAGACCATGACTGACACCGCCCGCACGCTCATCCTCGCGAGCGCTTCGCCGCGCCGCAAAGAAATCCTCGAAGCCCACGGCCACCGCCCCCTCGTGCTCCCCTCGGACGCGGACGAATCCATCCCCGGCGGCATGGATCTCTCCCCCGAGGAGACGGCCATGTTCCTCGCGGCGCAGAAGGCCCTCGCGGTCGCGAAGTCCCTGCCGGCGCACGCGCCCGAGGCCGCGGCCGAAGGCGCCCTCGTCATCGGCGTCGACACAATCGTCTACCGCGATCATATCATCGGCAAGCCGAAGGACGAAGCCGACGCGCTCGCCATCCTGCGCTCGCTGAAAAACGGCACGCACAGCGTCATCAGCGGCGTCTGCCTCATCTCGGCCGGCCCTGCGGAAAAAGCCGGGTCGGGCACCGTTATTCAAAAAACGACGATCTTCTACGACACCACGCTCGTCACGTTCGACGACTACACGGACACGGACATCCTCGCCTATGTGCGCGCGAACCCGCCGTACGACAAGTCCGGCTCGTACGCAATCCAAAGCGACTGGGGGCGCCACGCCGTCCGCATAGACGGCAGCACGTACAACATCATCGGCTTCCCGTACGAAAGGATCGAGCCTTACCTGCGATGAAAAAACTCTACCTCTACATCGTCCTTTCCGCGCTGTTCTTCGGCTCGATGGAAGTCGCGCTGAAGCTCGCGGGCGGCGCGCTCGATCCGTTCCAGATCACGTTCCTGCGCTTCCTCATCGGCGGCCTGCTGCTGACGCCGTTCGCCGCGCACGAGCGGCGCGGGATGCGGGCCGCGGGCGGAGAGCCGCTGACGCCACGCCTGTGGCTCTGGGTCGCCTTCCTCGGCGCGGTGAACGTGCCATTCTGCATGATCTTCTTCCAGCTCGGCGTGCTGCACTCCAACGCCGCGACGGCCGCCGTGATCTTCAGCTGCAACCCCGTCTTCACGATGTTTTTCGCGCACGCGCTCACGCCGGACGACAAGATGAACCGCCGCAAGGCCCTCGCGCTCGCGATCGGCATCGCCGGCCTCGTCTTCATGATCCGCCCGTGGGATTTGCAGCCCGGCAACACCTTCCTCGGCGCGGCGCTCTCGCTCGCCGCCGCCGCCGTCTTCGCGCTCTACGGCGTGCTCAACGCGAAGACGCTCGTACGCGTCGGCACCTTCACGCAGACGGCGTCCTCGTTTGTGATCGGCGCCCTGATCCTGCTCGCGCTGCTGCCGCCCCTCGGCCGCCCGATTTTCGCCGGCTTCACGGACAACCTGCCGATCCTCGTCTACACGAGCGTCGTCGTCACGGGCGGCGGCTACCTGTTCTACTTCCTCGCGCTGAAAAAAAGCAGCCCCTCGACGGCCGCGATCGTGTTTTTCCTCAAGCCCGTCATCGCGCCCGTCTTCGCCGTCCTCGTCCTCGCCGAGCAGATCACATGGAATATGTACTGCGGCATCGCGCTCATCCTCGCCGCGTCGTACATCCTGCTGTTCCGGAAAAAATGACAGCCGGGCGGCAGGATGCCGCCCCTACGGTGCCCTGGGCGGGGCAATCCTCGTCGGCGTCGGCGAGCGCGGCCTTTTCCGGCGGGACGCCGAGCGCGTCCGCGAGCACCGTCCGCGCCGCGCCGAGGTCGTAGCCCAGGAAATTCGCGTAGTAGTCGAACAGGCCCGACTTTGTCTGTCCCAAGGCTTTTGTGATTTATTCACTCCCGCATCACGGATTACGCCATCTTTTACCCGCGCCCATCACAGCGCCCCCTTCGCGGGAGCCACCCGCTTGTTCGACTTTTCATAGCATACCATTTTCTTTTTTTATTTCGTCCCCCGGCTTTGCAGAAGCGGTTCCGTTGAAGCA
>JAISTF010000001.1 GCA_031272745.1 Eubacteriales Family XIII. Incertae Sedis bacterium | reverse complement strand
TCGCCCGACAGCTTCGGGAGCTCGAAGAAGCGCAGCTCCATCTTGTCCGTGAGCTGCTCGCGCCGCGTCTTCTCCATGAGCGCGAACTCCGAAAACATCTCCTTGGATTTGAACAGCTTTGAATTTGTATTCGAGTTCCGCCATGCTCCGTTCCTTTCCTGATTCAAGTATAGCATAAGCAGGCTGGTTTTCGAATCCCTTTCTCCGACAAAGCAGTGGAAATTTTCAGCAATCAGCCTATTTTTCCTGCAACAACAGGATGTGCTCCGGCGCGATGCTGAGCGCCGCAGCCTCGCGAACGTCCGCGCCTTTGTCCGTGATCCACCAGAGCCGCCCGCCGCCGCCGTCCCCGGCACGGAACAGCACGTTCTTGTCAAACGGCCCTTCCATCACATCCTCGACGACAATCGGAAACGAGTTCATGGAACCTTTCAGACCGAAATCATGCGCCCGTATCCCCGCGTACGTGTGCGCGGGCAGCACCTCGCGGCCCGCGTCGAGCTCGAGCCCCCACGCCTCCGCGAAAAACGTCGTGTCGCCCGTCTTGCGGATCGGCGAGATGTTCTTGCACCCCGTGATGCGCGCGGCTTGCGCCGTCACGGGGTCGTGGAACAGCGCCGCCGTCTCTCCGCAGGCGACGGGCCGCCCCGCGTCGAGGATCACGAGCCGACGCGCGATCTTGTACGCCTCGTCGCGGCTGTGCGTCACGAGTACGACGTCGCCCGCGTACCCGCGCATCTCGCGCAGCAGCTCCGCTTGCATGTTTTCGCGCAGATACGTGTCGAGCGCGGAGAACGGCTCGTCGAGCAAGAGCAGCTCCGGCTCGTAGGCGTAGATCCGCGCGAGCGCCGCCCGCTGCTGCTGGCCGCCCGAAAGCTGCACGGGGTACTGGTCCGCCTGCTCCGTGAGCTCCATGCGCCGCAGCAAATCGTCCGTCGTCTGCCCGCCCGCGCCGCTGCCGCCGCCCGTCTCCGCGCGCCGCGCGATTTCGATGTTTTGCCGCACGGTCATGTTCGGAAACAGCGCGTAGCTCTGGAACAGATACCCCACATGCCGCGCCTGCGGCCTGAGGTTCACGCGCGCCGCCGAGTCGAAGAGCACGCGACCGTTCAGCACGATGCGCCCCTCGTCCGGCGTGAGCAGCCCCGCGACGCATTTCAGCGTCACGCTCTTGCCGCTGCCCGACGCGCCGAGCAGCGCGAGCGTCTCCCCCGGCGCCGTCTCGAAGGCGACCTCCAGCGAAAAATTCTTATACCGTTTGCGGATGTCGACGGACAGGCTCATGTCAACCGCGCTCCTTCAGACGGTAGCGCCCCGCCCGCGTCTCCGAAAAGATGCTGATGCTCCAGACAAACAAGAACGACACGATCACGAGGATCAGCACGTATTCGTACGCGTCTTCCATGCGCCCGCCGGCCACCGCCGAATAGATGGCGAGCGGCATCGTGCGCGAGACGCCCGCGATGTTGCCCGCGATCATCGCCGTCGCGCCGAACTCGCCGAGTCCGCGCGAAAACGAAAGGATGCCGCCCGAGGTCAGGCCCGGAGCGGCAAGCGGAAACAAGATCTTCATGGCGATTTTCGATTCGGGCAGCCCGATCGTGCGGGCCGCCTGTAGATAGATCGGGTCCACCTGGTCAAACGCCGCGCGCGCGCTGCGGTACATGAGCGGCAGCGCGATGACGACCGCCGCGAGCACCGTCGCGGGCCACGAGAAGACCAACTTCACGCCGATAGCGCCGAGCAGCACGCCCAGCGGCCGGTGCACGCCGAATAGGTAGAGCAGGAAAAACCCCGCGACCGTCGGCGGCAGTACGAGCGGCAACGTCAGCACCGCATCGAGCGCGGCCTTGAGCCGCTCGCTCGCGGACCGGTTCACCGCATAGGCGAGCGCCGTCCCGATCACAAAGGTGAACAGGATCGCCACGCTCGCCGTTTTCAGCGATATGAGGATGGGCGTCAATACCATAGCGGTATTCTACCATGCCTTCGGCACGGGTGCGGCGTAGGCACTGTGTCTCAGTGCCACCGCCGCCGTTCGCTCGCTACAGATACGGTTTGAACCCGTAACTTTCAAACACGGCCAACGCCTCGGTCCCCGTGAGGAAGTCGAGGAACGCCTGCGCCGCTTCCTTCTGGTCGTCGGCCACGCGCGTCAGCATCGCGACGGGATAGACGACGGGCGTCACGAGGCTGCCTTCCGGCGCAGTCGCCAGCACCTTCACCTTGTCCGGCTCGCTCGCCGCGTCCGTCGCGTAGACGACGCCGACTTCGGCGCTGCCTTCCGCGACCCACGTCAGCACTTCCGTCACGTTCGTGCCGAGGCTCGCCTTCGCGGACACCGCGTCCCAGATGCCGAGCGACGTCAGGACTTCCTGCGCGTACTGGCCGGCCGGCACGCTCTCGGGATCGCCGATCGCGATCGTCGCCGCGTCCGTGATGTTCTCAAAGCCCGTGACGGCCGTCTCCGTCTGCGTGCCCGTGATGAGCACGACCTCGTTGAGCAGCAGATCCGTGCGCGTCGCCGTGTCGATGAGCCCCTCGTCCGAGAGCGCGTCCATCTGCTTCAGCGCCGCCGAGAAGAAGAGATCGGCTTCGAGTCCCTCTTCGATCTGCGTCTGGAGCTTGCCGCTCGAATCATAGGTGCCGGTCACGAAGACGGCCGGATAGGTTTCGTTGAAGAGCGGGATCAACTCCTCGACAAACGCGTTTTCGAGCGACGCCGCCGCCGCGATCATGATGTTGCCAGACACGGCCGAGACTTCCTCGGCGGGCTCCTCGACCACTTCTTCCTCGACGACTTCGACTTCTTCCGCCGGCTCCTCGGCGACGGCGCTCGAGCCGCCCGTGTCCGCCGACGAGCCGCCTGATTCCTTGCCGCCGCAGCCCGCAAAGACCAGCACGGCCATCGCCGCCACAAGAACCAACGTCAACCATTTCATTTTTTTCATGTCCAAAAAACCTCCTTATTTGTTCTGAACATTACCGCTAACTTTTATAGGATACCAGACCGGCCCTTTCATGTCAGTTCCTGCAAGAACACCGGAAAGAATTTGTGATGAATTACAAAATTCCCTCAGACCGCGCCGAACCCGCACGCAGGCCAGATGCACGTTTCACAATCCAGACACAGCCCGCCGACCGCGAGCGCGTTCACATCGTCCTTCGTGATTTCGATGCCGGCCATCACGCGCGGCAAAAGCAGATCGAAAATCGTCACCTTCGAATGCATCACGCAGCCGGGCAGCCCGAGCACCGCCGTGCCGTCGTCGAAATACGCAACCAAAAACATCGCGCCCGGCAGCACCGGCGCTCCGTACGTGGCGACGCGCGCGCCCGAGTCGCGGATCGCGAGCGGCGTGCGGTCGTCCGGATCGACGCTCATGCCGCCCGTCACGAAAATCACGTCCGCGCCCGCGGCCTTCATCTTCAAAA
>JAISTF010000191.1 GCA_031272745.1 Eubacteriales Family XIII. Incertae Sedis bacterium | reverse complement strand
CACGAAGACCGCAGATGCGCCGGCGACCGCGTAATCGCGCTGCGTCCACGTCTCGAAAAACCACCCGCGCGCGTCGCCGAACACCTTCGGCGCAATCACGAGCACACCTTCGAGTTTCGTTTTTTCAATAACAATTTGCGCCATCGCCCGCCTCCTTGCCTATTCGTACCGCTTCCGATACTTCCCGCGCGTCAACCGGAATTTGATCTCCCGCAACGCTTCCCCGCGACGCGGCCCGAGGATCACGCGCTTCGCCCCGAGGATCACCACATACAGCCCCCACGGCAACCGCCGCTTGATCACGCGCTTCGCCTTCGCGCGGATGGGCCGCGCGTTCAGATCGTACACGTATTCGATCGCCTGGAGATGGTTCTTGAAATCGTGCCCGTCATGCAGAGACGCCTTCACATAGCCCTTCATCAAATCGCTGAGACTCGTGAACTCGAGCTGCGCGTAGCGGTCCGTCAGCGTATACGCCGGATAGTACCCCGCGTCCTGCGCGACGAACGGATAGACGCGCTCGATCGCGTGCAGCAACGTCCAGTCGACGGGCAGCGGCTCCTCCGGAAAATCCGCGTACGTCCACGGGTACGCAAAGATCTTCTTCATCGCGTCCGCGCGAAACCAGAACGCGCCGCCGAACGACGTGACGGGCGGATCCTCTTTTTCCATCGGCGTCACAAGCCCGAGCCGCCGCGCGAGCTGCTCCGTGATCTCGTAATCGCCGGCCCATTCGTTGCCCGGCACCCAATGGTAGATCGCATGGAACGGCAGCGTCACCGCGAGCATGCCGAGCCTCGGGTTTTCCGCGAATGTCCCAAGCACGTTTTGCACATAGGCCGCGGTGCCGAGCAGGTTTTCGTCAATCTTGTACGCCCACGACAGCGACGCGTGGTAGTCCACTTGGCGGCTCACCTTCTCCTTCCAGAAGCAGCACACGTCGTAGTCGCCCGACAGCACGACGTCCTTCATGCCGATGAGCAGCGCGCTCTCGCTGCGCCCGCGGTTTTCGACGAGACGCACGTCCCTCGGCGCCCGCCCGCCCGCCGCGAACGCGCCGCGGATGGCCACGGCCTTCGCCTCGGTGTCGGTCGTGATATAGACGTCCGCGCCTTCCGGCATGTTCCGCGCGAGCCCGAGCGCTTCCGGAATCATGTCCTCGTAAAAAATATGCATGAGCAGCGCCGCCCGCGCATCGCAAAATCCCGCGGCAGGATGTACGTCAGGCACAGCGACTTCACGATCTGGTACTGCCCGACCTTGCGAATCAGCGACGCGAGGATCATGTCCTCGTCGTAGTCCGTCTCGTATTTCACATAATCGTACGCGTCGCGCGGCTGCTCGCCGGCGTTCAACGACAGCGTGTCCTGCTTGAACACGCGAGCCTTCAGCACGGGCATGCGGCAGTCGCGCAGCAGCGTCGCCGGGCAGTAGAGCGTGAAATTCGGATCGTCCGTCGCGACTTCCGCCACCTGCACGAAGCTGTCCCACGCAAACCCCGCGTTTTCCAGCGACTGCGTCAACAGCGTCTCGAACTTCCCGATTGCCTCCTCATATTTCGCGATCGGCAGGAGCTGCGTCCAAAACTGCCAAAACGCGTCCGACGCGAGCGCCGCCTTCCGGAAGGCGACGAAATACGCCTGCAGATGCGCGGGCACGTAGCCGAGCGGGCTGTTGCGCGTCACGAGGTCTTCGCGCTCGTACGCCGCGTGCTTCGTCAGCCCCCAAAACCCGAGCTCCGGCCGCTCCCGCTCCATCTCGCCGAACACCTCGGCAAACGGATAGAACGGCCCGAAGACCGTGTCGTTCGCGATGACCAGCTCATCCAAGGACGATGCCGCTTCCCGGCCGATGTGCTCGATGCCGGCCTTGTACGCCCATGCGTCGAACCCCTCGTTGCCGCGCACGATCAAATCGTCCGCCGACGCCGTATGGCGCAGAAACATCTCCCTCGCCGCGTCCGTCAACGCCCCGTTCACGACGACGACGACGCGCCCGCATACCTCCCCGAGGCTGCGCAGAAAATAGTCGACATAAGCGTCCGCGACGCCCTGCTTGTCGAAAAACACGAATACCGCCGCCCGGTTCAATACCCGCCCCCCTCGTACAGCGCCACCGCGTCCGAGATCGCCCCGTCAAACACGATCCGCCCGTCCTTCATCACGATGCCGCGCTCGCAAAACCGCGCCGCCGTCTCCGTCGCGTGCGTCACGAACAGCAGCGTCACCTGGTCTCGCTCGATGATCTCGCGCACCTTGCGCACGCACTTCGCTTGGAACCGCGAGTCGCCGACCGACAGCGCCTCGTCGACGATGAAGATTTCCGGGTCCGTCGTCACGCTGATGCCGAAGCCGAGCCGCGCGAGCATGCCCGAGGAAAACGTCCGCGTCGGCTGGTCGATGTATTCGCCGATCTCCGCGAAGTCGATGATGTCCTGCATCTTCGCCGCGATCTCCTCGTCGCGCATCCCCATCAGCTGGCATTTCAGCACGACGTTTTCGCGCCCCGTCAGCTCGGAGTCAAACCCCGCCGTCAGCTCGAGCAGCGCGCTCACGCGCCCGTCGACGAAGATGTCGCCTTCCGTCGGGTACGTCACGCCCGTCACCATCTTCAGCACCGTCGACTTGCCCGCGCCGTTCACGCCGAAGATCGCGACCGACTCGCCTTGGCGGATCTCGAAGTCGATGCCGTCCACCGCCCATTTCTCGGAATAAGGAATATGCGGCAGGAACACGGCGAGGAGCCGCTTCTTGTCGCTCGCGAACAGCTTGTACAGCTTCCGCACGCCCCGAAACCGCACGACGACTTTGTCAGAGGACATCGGGCACCTCCCTGTACAGCTTGGCGTACGTTCGCGTCGCGAGCACCGTCATGACGCAGAGCACGATGAGGAAATACAGGAGCACGTCCGGCTCTTCCCATATCCATACCTTATAGATGAAGATATTTCGATAACCGTTGGCCACGAACGTGATGGGATTGAACAGCAGGATGATGCGCAGCCACTCGGGCACGTCCATCGTATGCACGTCGTAGAGGATGCCCGACAGCCAGAACAGCGCCTGCGTCATCGCGCCGACGAGGTTGTAGAAGTCGCGGCTCATCGCGCCGAGCAGACACGCAAACTGCGACCACGCGATGAAAAACAGCAGCATGAGAAGCATATAGATCGGCAGCTGCAACAGGTAGCGGTCCGGCGCGTAGCCGTAGCACAGGAAAAACACGACGGTCACGCCGATCAAACATAGATGAATGAGCAGCTTCGACAGGCTCACGAACGTCGGGATCGTCGCGATCGGAAAACGCATCTTCGTCACGAGGTAATGGTAGTCGCGCAGCGCGTTCGCCCCCTCAGTCAGCATCTCGTCCATGAAAAACCAAGGAATCATGCCGGCCATGAACCAGAGGATGAACGGATAGCCCGCGTAGTCCTGCCCGCGCCCGATGCGCAGCCCGATGTCAAACGCGAACCAGAAGACGAAGATCGTGACGGCCGGCTTGAGGATCGCCCACGCCCAGCCGAGCGCGGAGCCCGAGTACGTCTTCACGATGTCCGCGCGCGCGAGCTTCAGCAGCTGGTGCCGCCAGACGATGTGCTGGAGTAGAATCGTTCGGAACGTCTGCATGCCTTACCGTTTCAACAGCAGCTCCAGCATGTTCATGCGCACCTCGAAATCCTGGCGGCGCCCCTGCGTCACCGTGTCGAGGATGAAGCCGCAGATCAACAGCAGCAATCCGACGACGAAGATGAACCCCGCCGCGATGAGCGTCATGCCGTGCGGCACCTCGCCGATCTGCGCGAAGCCGACCATCTGCGGAATGAAAATCGCGAGCGCCACGATGAAGCAAATGACCGCAAGCAGGCTGAAAAATCGCATCGGCTTGTAGTTTTTGTAGAGCAGAAGAATCGTCTTCAGCACCTTGATGCCGTCGGACACCGTGTTGAGCTTCGACTCGCTGCCCTCGGGCCGGTCGCGGTAGCCGACGGCCACGGTCGCGAGGTTCATGTTTTTGTCGAGCGCGTGAATCGTCATCTCCGTCTCGATTTCGAAGCCCTCCGACAGCACGGGGAACGTCTTCACAAACAGCGGCGAAAACGCGCGGTAGCCCGTCATGATGTCGTCCACATTGCCGTGGAACAGGCGGTTCACGAGCTTCTTCACGGTCACGTTGCCCGTATTGTGGAACGGCCTCTTGTTCTCCGTGAAATACGCGCCGGACAGCCGGTCGCCGACGACCATGTCCGCGCCCTCTTCGAGCACCTTCGCCACCATCGCCCGCGCGTCCTCGGCCGGATACGTGTCGTCCCCGTCGATCATCAAATAACAATCCGCGTCGATCTCGCGGAACATCGTGCGGATCACATTGCCCTTGCCCTGCTTGCGCTCGTAGCGCACGATCGCGCCGGCCCCCTCCGCGATCGCGTCCGTCCCGTCGCTCGAATTGTTGTCGTAGACATAGATGTCCGCGTCCGGCAGCGCCGCGCGGTAGTCGGCCACGACCTTCGCGATTGTCGCCGCCTCGTTGTAACACGGAATGAGCACCGCTACTTTTGTTTTCACATCGCTTTCCATTTCCCGCATAGTATATCATGGTATACTTGTTTTGTGATAAAGAAACGTATCGAGTGGAACTACAAAACAATCCTGTGCATCCTGTTCGCGATTCTGATCCTCGCGAGCATTGTTGCGCGCGTGCGCATGCTCTCGCTCGACATCTCCCTGTGGAACGACGAGGCGCTGCTCGCGGAAAACGTCGTCGGCCGCGACTTCGCGGGCATGCTCACGCCGCCGCTCGCAAATCTGCAGACCGCGCCCGCGCTCTACCTCATCGTCGTGAAGGCGCTGACGTTCGTGTTCGGCACGTCCGAATGGGTGCTGCGCGTCTATTCGCTCGTCTGCCTCGCGCTCATGCTCATCGCGCAGGGCATTCTGATGCGAAAGTCATACGGCGTGCGCCCGCTCTACACGGTCTTCGCGCTCGCCGTCTCCGCGACCTTCCTCTACTACATGCGATACTCCGGCGAGTTCAAGCCCTATATGGGCGACGCGCTCTTCGCCCTCGTCGTCCTGCTCGCGTACCATCTGTATCGAAACCATCGCATCCCGGCGCTCCTGCTCGCGGGCGCTTTCTCTGTCAGCATGCTGTTTTCGACGCCCGCCGCGTTCTTCGCGGCCGGCTGCCTGATCGTCGAGCTCGCGCTCAAGATCCGCAGGCGCGACCGCCGCGCGATCCTGCTCGCGATCCTCGCGGGAGCGATCGTCCTCGCGGTCTTCCTGCTCAATTACAAGCTGTGGCTCGAGCCCATCGCGACGGACGGCGACATGCAATGGTACTGGCGCGAAAACCGCTTCAGCTTCCGCTTCTTCGACGCAGCGGCGATGGAAAAAAATTATTGGCTGTTCTACAATCTGCTCGAACCTCTCGGCTCGCTGCGCATCTTCGTCCTTGTGCTCGCAGGCGCGGGCTTCCTCGTCTCGCTCGCGCGGCGCCATGTGCCGACGCTCGCGGTCGGCGTGGCGGGCGTCCTGTTGCTCGCCGCTTCGAGCGCGGCGCTGTACCCGCTGCAAAACCGCCTGTGGATGTTTGCCTTCGTGCTGCTCTTCGTATACGCGTTCGTCTTCCTTTCGTCGCTGCGCTTCGCCCTCCCGCAGGGCAAGGCGGCCCGCGCCGTGCAGTCCGCGGTTCCGCTCCTGCTCGCATTCGTACTGCTTGTGCCGAACGCGCGATTTCTCGACTACGGCCGCGGCGCGCAGTGGACGCTGACGCCGGGGTGCCAGGCGAACCCGCTCATCGCGTATCTGCAGGAAGCCATGCGCGACGACGAGACGCTCTACTGCTACCATTCGGCGGCGCCGATCCTGAAATACAAGATCGGCTATGACACGGATCGCATCGGCGACGTCTCGCACGACAACATCCTCTTCGGCAGCAACTGGGACTTCGCCGGGGACGTCGAGCGCATCGTCGAGGCATCCGAAAAAGGCGGCGTCTACATCCTGTTTTACCATGCGTACAAGCCGCTGTCGGGCGACGACGAGATCGAAAAGCTCGTTGCGGCGCTCGACGAGAAAGGATATATGGAAAAAATCCTCGACGAATACGAAACGCCGCTGTACTGGTTTTCGACGCAGGAGTGGTGAGGCATGGCGGGACTCTTGCACAGCTTCGTCATCTGCGCCTACAAGGACTCGCCCTACCTTGAGGATTTGATCGCCTGCCTGCGCGCGCAGACGACGCAGAGCCCGATCGCGATCGCGACGTCGACGCCGACGGACGGCGTGCGGGAAATCGCGGCGCGCCACGGCCTGCCGCTCCATGTCAACCCGACGGCGGCCGGCATCGCGGGCGATTGGAATTTCGCTTACGAGACAGCCGGAACGGATCTCGTGACGCTCGCGCACCAGGACGACGTGTACGAGCCCGTGTTCACAGAGCGAACGCTCGCGGCATATGCCCGGCATCCCGATGCGGTGTTGTGCTATACCGATTATTTCGAAATCAGGCCGGAAGGCCGCGTCTACGCGAACAAGCTGCTGCGCATCAAGCGCGCGATGAACGCGCCGATCGGCTGGTTTCCGCGCAGCCGCTGGGTGCGCAACCGCATGCTGTCCCTCGGCTGCCCGATCAGCTGCCCCGCCGTCACCTACCACAAGGCGCGGTTCCCCGATTTCCGTTTCACGGACGTTTACAAGAATGACCTCGACTGGGAAGCCTGGTATCGCCTCGCGCGGGAATCCGGGGCGTTCCTTTATGTGCGCGAGCCGTTGCTCGGCCATCGCATCCACGAGGGCTCCGAGACGACCCATTCCATCCGGAGCGGTGTGCGCGCGGCCGAGGATCTTGACATGTTCCGAAAATACTGGCCCGACGGCATCGCCCGGGCCATCCACCGCGCCTACAGCGGCGGGATGAAGAGCAACGAAACGGCGTAGGGGCGCCCCGCCGCGTCCGCCGGCCTCACGGCGCCGCGACGGCTCTCGGCGCCGTGCCGAGTTCCGCAAAGGAAAAGCGCCGCTCGCTGACAAGCTCGACGGTATAGGCGCC
>JAISTF010000185.1 GCA_031272745.1 Eubacteriales Family XIII. Incertae Sedis bacterium | reverse complement strand
GCGGGCACGAGCGTCACGCTGCCGGCCCCGACGGGCGCGCCGACGATGGGCGGCGGCACGTACGCCTTCCTCGGCTACGACACCAGCGCGACGGCCACGGCGCCGATGTACCCGGCCTCGCTCGGGAGCGGGCCCTCCACGCTCGCGCTCATCACGCTGCCGAACGTGCGGGCGGACACGGCGGTCTACGCCATCTGGGGCTGGACGCTGGACGAAGAGGACACGCCAACGACCACGAAGAAGGTCAAGGAGAAGGAGACGAAGGCGGGCTCGACGAGCTCCGCGGACGGCGGCTCCGGCTCCGCGACGTCCTCGACATCGAAGAAGACCGGCGACGAAACGCCGCTCGGGCTTCTGCTGGCGCTGCTCGCGATCGCGGCGGCGGGGATGGTCCTGCTCGTCCTGCGGCTGCGCCGCAGGCGGGCGGCAGGATGCCGCCCCTACGGCCATGAGTAGGGCAAGCCGCCCCTACGGGAAATAGCCTGCTGGGATGGAGGAAGGGGCGCACCCCCCCTGGAGATTCCCTTCCTCCGCAATTCTTTCAAACGGGAGCGCGGCACGCATCAGTACCCCCTGACGCCGCGCTTCCTCTCTTTATCTTGCGGGGATGCAGCCGCTCCACGCGCCCCTGCGCTCGGTGCGCCCCGCGTATCGCCCTGCCCGCATAGCGTAGCGGCGCAGAATATGGTACACTATTAAATTGAGTGTTATCACAGGCGGTATAGAAGGGAATACGAGGATGAAGGCGAGCTTGATCGGCAAGGAAGGCAACATAGCGAATTTTGAAATCGCATTCAGCGCGGAGGAGTTTGAAGACGCGCTGATCGAGGCATACAAAAAGAACAAAGGGGAATTCCGCATCGACGGGTTCCGGCCGGGCAAGGCCCCGCGCAAATTGATTGAGAAGCATTACGGGGAGAACATCTTCGACGAGGAAGCGGTCGAGGCGCTGTTTGCGCGGGAGTACCCGAACGCGCTGCTCGCGCTCGACCTGGAGCCGATCGACCGCCCCGAGGCGGACCTGCCGGAGCTGAAGCACGGCGAGGGGTTCACGGTGAAGTTTTCGGTGCCCGTGCCGCCCGAGGCGGAGGTCAAGGACTATGAGGGCGTCGAGGTGCAGACCGTCGAGTATGAGGTCACGGACAAAGATATCGACGACCAGCTCGAGCAGGCGCAGACGCGCGGCGCGCGCTGGGTCGCGCAGGAGGGGCCGGCCGAGGACGGCGACATGCTCGACATCGACTATTCGGGCTTCTTGGACGGCGTGAAATTCGACGGCGGGACGGGGGAAGGGCAGTCGCTCACGCTCGGCTCGGGCGCGTTCATCCCCGGTTTCGAGGAGCAGCTCATCGGCAAGAAGGCGGGCGAGGAGACCGACGTGAATGTCACGTTCCCCGAGGAATACCACGCGGAGGAGCTCGCGGGCAAGGCCGCCGTGTTTCATGTGAAGGTAAATGAGGTAAAAAGGGAAGAGAAGCCCGAGCTCAACGACGAGTTCGCGCAGGACATCAGCGAGTTCGACACGCTCGACGAGCTGAAGGCCGACATCCGCAGGGCGCTCGAAGAGCAGGCGGAGCAGCGCGCCGAGGGCGAGATGAAGGACGCGATCCTCGAGAAGATCTGCGAGGCCAACGACATCGAGGTGCCCGACATCATGGTGGAGGACCGCCTCGAGGAGATGCTGAAGGAATTCGAGCGCAACATCAAGCAGCAGGGCTTCAAGCTCGAGCAGTTCTTCCAGATGACGGGACAGGCGCCGAACGAGCTGCGCGAGCGCATCAAGCAGGACGCGTACCGCCAGGTGAAGATGCGCCTGATCGTGAACAACATCGCGCGGCAGGAGGGCTTCACGGCGAGCGACGAGGAAGTGGAGAAGGAGCTCGCGTCGATGGCGGAGATGTACGGCATGGAGGCCGACAAGATGCACGACGTGCTCGGCCCGTTCCAGCTGAAGATGCTCGCGGGGGACATCGTGAGCAAGAAGGTCGTGGACCATGTGTATGAAAACGCCGTGGGCGTGGAGGCGCCGCCGGCGGAAGCGGAAACTGCGGAAACAAAGGAGAAGGAATAATGCCGATACTGATCCCAACCGTTATTGAACAGACGGGGCACGGAGAGCGCGCGTTTGACATCTACTCGCGGCTATTGAAGGACCGCATCGTCATCCTCGGCGAGCAGGTCGACGAGCATTCGGCGGGATTGATCGTCGCGCAGCTCCTGTTCCTCGAAGCCGAGGACAGCGACAAGGACATCAGCCTCTATATCAACAGCCCCGGCGGAAGCGTTTCCGCAGGGCTTGCGATTTATGATACAATGCAATATATCCGGTCGGATGTGAGCACAATCTGCATGGGCATGGCGGCGTCGATGGGCGCCTTCCTGCTTGCGGCGGGCGCGAAGGGCAAACGCTACGCGCTGCCGAACGCGGAGGTGATGATCCACCAGCCGATGGGCGGTGCCCAGGGCCAGGCGACGGACATCAAGATCGCGGCCGACCACATCGTGAAGACGCGCGAGCGGCTCAACCGCATCCTTTCGGAGCGCACGGGGCAGCCGTACGAGCGCGTGGCGGTCGACACGGACCGCGACAATTGGATGACGGCCGAAGAGGCGGCGGAATACGGGATCGTGGACAAAGTGATCACGTCGCACGCGCTCAGCGGCGAGGAAAAGAAGTAGCAGCGGGGGAGGGCCGGTATGAGCCAATACGACGACAGGAAACAACTCAGGTGCTCGTTTTGCGGGAAGACGCAGGACGAGGTGAAGCGGCTGATCGCGGGACCGAGCGTCTATATCTGCAACGACTGCATCGAGCTGTGCATGGAGATCCTTCGGGAGGAGGAGGAGCAATTCGCGCGGGAGAACCGCGTCTACGGCGGCACGGCCGAGCCGGGCAAGCTGTACGTGCCGAAGCCGCAGGAGATCTTCGACGCGCTGTCCGACTATGTGATCGGGCAAGAGGACGCGAAGAAGGTGCTCTCGGTCGCGGTGTACAACCATTACAAGCGCATCAACTACACGGGCGCGTATGACACGGACGGCGTCGAAATCCAAAAGAGCAACATCGTGATGATCGGGCCGACGGGCTCGGGCAAGACGCTGCTCGCGCAGACGCTCGCGAAGATTTTCAACGTGCCGTTTGCGATCGCGGACGCGACGGCGCTCACGGAGGCCGGCTACGTCGGCGAGGACGTCGAGAACATCCTTTTGAAGCTCATCCAGGCGGCCGACGGCGACATCGCGAAGGCGCAGAAGGGCATCATCTACGTCGACGAGATCGACAAGATTTCGCGCAAAGGGGACAATGTGTCCATCACGCGCGACGTGTCGGGCGAAGGCGTGCAGCAGGCGCTTCTGAAGATCATCGAGGGGACGGTCGCGAACGTGCCGCCGCAGGGCGGGCGCAAGCATCCGCACCAGGAGTTCATCCCGTTTGACACGACGAACGTGCTGTTCATCTGCGGCGGGGCGTTCGACGGGCTCGACAAGATCATCCTGCGGCGCATCGGCGAGAAGACGATCGGCTTCAATTCCGAGGTGAAGATGACAAAGGTCGAGACGGCGGACGTGCTGAAAAAGCTCCAGGCGGAGGATTTGCTCCGCTACGGGCTCATCCCCGAGTTCGTCGGGCGGCTGCCGGTCGTCTGCACGCTCCAGGAGCTCGACGTGGACGCGCTCGTGCGCATCATCACGGAGCCGAAAAATTCGCTGCTCAAGCAGTACCGCAAGCTGTTCAAGCTCGACGGCGTGGAGCTTGAGATTGAAGAGGACGCGATCAAGAAGATCGCGGAGAAGGCGCTCCAGCGCAAGACGGGCGCGCGCGGCCTGCGCAGCATCTTCGAGCACGCGATGACGGACGTCATGTTCGAGATTCCGTCGCGGCCGGACATCAAGCGCGTCGTCATCACGGAGGCGGCCATCGAGAAGGATACGGGCCCGACGCTCGTGCTCGCGGACAGCAAAAAGAAGGCGAAAGAGCCGGCGGCCATCGCGGAAACGCAGAGCGTTTCGTAGGGCGGCGACACGCGCATGGCGGACGGATCCGAAAAATATTGGCGCGAAGGCGCGCAGTCGGCGATGCCCGTGATTCCTTTGCGGGGCATCACGGCGTTTCCGAATATGGTCTTTCATTTTGACGTGGGGCGGGAGAAATCCGTCAACGCGCTCGAAAAAGCGATGATCGGGGGGCAGTCGGTGTTCCTCGTGTCGCAGCGCAACGCGGACACGGAACTACCGACACCCGAAGATTATTATTCGATCGGCACGATTGCGAAGATCAAGCAAATGCTGAAGCTGCCGGGCGATTCGATCCGCGTGCTCGTCGAAGGGCAGAGCCGCGGGGAGATCGTGGAGGCGGTGTCGGAAGTGCCGTTCATCGAGGCGGTGATCGCGGAAATCGAAGAGGACGAGCTGGACCCGCTGCCGCCGAAGGTGGAGGCGCTCGCGCGTTTGGTGCTCGACGCGTTCGACGAATACCTGTCGGTGAACCAGAAGATTCCCGGGGACGTGTTTGCGTCCGTGGAGTCGATCGAGCACCCGGGGCGCATGGCCGATACGATCGCGTCGCATATGGAGTTCAAGACCGAGTCGAAGCAGCGCGTGCTCGAGGCGTTTGACATCGAGGAGCGGCTGCAGATCCTCAAGGAGATGGTCGACAAGGAGACAGAGATCGAGCGCATCGAGCAGGACATCGGCAAGAAGGTGCGGTCGAAGATCAACCAAAACCAGAAGGAATACTATCTGCGCGAGCAGATCAAGACGATCCGGCGCGAGCTCGGCGAGGAGGAGTCGGCCGAGGAGGACGCGGACGGGTTCCTGAAGAAGCTGAAAAAGCTCAAGCTCGACAAGAAGATTCACGAGAAGATCGAGAAGGAGATCAAGCGGTTGGCGCGGATGCAGCCCGGCAGCGCGGAGGCGACGGTCGTGCGGACGTACGTGGACTGGGTCTTCGATTTGCCGTGGAATGTGTATTCGGCGAAGGAGATCGACCTGAGGGCGGCGCAGAAGCAGCTCGACGACGACCATTACGGGCTCGAAAAGGTGAAGGAGCGCATCCTCGAGTATTTGGCCGTCATGGAGCTCGCGCCGAATTTGAAGGCGCCGATCCTGTGCCTCGTGGGGCCGCCGGGCGTCGGCAAGACGTCGATCGCGAAGTCGGTCGCGGCCGCGATGGGGCGCTCGTTCGTGCGGATGTCGTTGGGCGGTGTGCGCGACGAGGCCGAGATCCGCGGGCACCGGCGCACGTACATCGGCTCAATCCCCGGGCGCATCATCAACGGGATGAAGGAAGCGAAGACGATGGATCCCGTGTTCCTGTTTGACGAGATCGACAAGATCGGCAACGACTTCCGCGGGGATCCCGCGTCGGCGCTGCTCGAAGTGCTGGATCCGGAGCAAAACAAGGAGTTCACGGATCATTATCTGGAGTTTGCGTTCGATCTGTCGAAGGTGTTTTTCATTACGACGGCGAATACGACGGACACGATTCCGCGGCCGCTGCTCGACCGCATGGAGCTCATCGAGGTGCCCGGGTACACGGAGCAGGAGAAGGTGCAGATCGCGGAGCGCTACCTCGTGCCGAAGCAGTTCGGCGAGCACGGGCTCACGAAGGACATGCTGTCGATTTCGACGGGCGCGGTGCACGACATCATCAATTTCTACACGCGCGAGTCGGGCGTGCGGAATCTGGAGCGGCGCATCGCGGGCATCTGCCGCAAGGCGGCGCGGCGCATCGTGGAAAAAAAGGCGAAAAAGGTGCTCGTGCGGCCCGCAAATCTTGAGAAATACCTCGGGAAGCGGGTTTACAGATATGATATTATTGAAAACCAAGCGCTCGTCGGCGTGACGACGGGGCTCGCGTGGACGGCGGTCGGCGGGACGACGCTGTCCATTGAGACGAGCGCGGTGGCCGGCAAGGGCGGCGTGGTGCTGACGGGGCAGCTCGGCGACGTGATGAAGGAAAGCGCGCGCGCGGGCATCAGCTACATCCGCTCGATCGCGAAGGAATACGGCATCCCCGAAAATTTCTACGACAAAAACGACATCCATGTGCACATCCCCGAGGGGGCGACGCCGAAGGACGGGCCGTCCGCGGGCGTGACGATGTGCCTCGCGATCCTGTCCACGTTGACACGCGTGCCCGCGCGGCAGGACGTGGCGATGACGGGCGAGATCACGCTGCTCGGCAAGGTGCTGCCCGTCGGCGGCATCCGCGAGAAGGTGCTCGCGGCGCATCGCGCGGGCATCCGCAAGGTGCTGTTGCCGCGCGAAAACGAGCGCGACATCGAGGAAATCCCCGACGAGGTGCGCAAGGTCATGGAATTCGTGCTTTTGGACCACGTCAAGGACGCGATGCCGCATGTGCTCAAGCGCATCCCGAGGGCAAGAAAGGCGCGGGACAAAGATGCGGATCAAAAAAGCGGAACTCCTCGCGCTCGCGGTTAAAAAGGAGCAATACCCGCCCGAGGGGCCGCCCGAGGTGGCGTTCGCGGGACGGTCGAACGTCGGCAAGAGCTCGCTTCTCAACCTGCTCACGGGCCGCCGCCGGCTCGCGTACACGAGCGGCAGCCCCGGCAAGACACAGACGATCAATTTCTACTCGATCAACGACGACGCGTTTCGCATCGTCGATTTGCCCGGCTACGGCTATGCGAAGGTCGCGCGGCAGGTCTCGGAAAAATGGGGCAGGATGATCGAAGCCTATCTCGAAGGGCGGCAGACGCTGCGCCGCGTGGCGCTGCTCGTGGACATCCGCCACGATCCGACGGCGCAGGACTTGCAGCTTTATGAGTATTTGAAGCACTACGGCCTCGCGGGCCTCGTCGTCTGCACGAAGGCCGACAAGGTCGGGACAAACGAGCGGACGAAATGCGTGAAGCGCATCCGGCAGACGCTGGCGCTCGGCGAAGGCGACACCCTCGTCTGCGTCTCGGCGCTGAAAAAGACCGGCGTCGACGATCTGCTCGCGGCGATCGCGCGGGTCGTGGGGTGAGGGGGCGAATCAAAGGAAATGAGGGGAGAAGGTATGACGGAGCGGCGGTATCGGGTTGACAAGGTGTTGCTTACGCAGGCGCAGATCGAGGCGCGGGCGGCGGAGATCGGGGCGCAGATTTCGCGGGATTACGCGGCGCGGGGCGCGGGCGGCGTCGTGTTTGTCGGGATACTCACGGGGTCGGTGATGTGGATGGCGCAGTTGCTCAAATCCGT